>CACDTF010000045.1 GCA_902555665.1 uncultured Pelagibacteraceae bacterium | reverse complement strand
GGAATGGGTATGTAATCCCTCATTTTCTTAAATAAAATTTAAAGGCCATCTTAAGATGGCCTTTTTTTTGTGAAAATTAATTATGTCAAAAAGATATAGCGGTAAATCATTTAAAGACTCTAGTGTTAAAAAAAAACCTAAGTTGAGCTTTAAAGAAAAAAGAAAACTTAAAAAAGATAAGCAAAAAAAGATAAATCAATACTGAATTTTGAAAATTATTCAAGCCAGTTATGAGTTTTTTTAATTTTTATTATCACTTATAAAAAAAGAGATTAGTTATTTAATAATTTATCAGTGATTAGATTTATTTTTTTTGAAAAGTATTTTGCTCCATAATAGGTTAAGTGCCCCATATCGTAATAAAGCTTATTATCGTCCCTAATTAAAGGACATTTTTTTTGGACAAAATCACAGTATACTTCTGAACGAGTTATAAATTTAATATCATCATTCTTAAATTTGTTTTTAATTTTATCAAAATCCTTTTTTCTCCATTTTTTTATCTTCTTAAATAACTCTTTTTCTAATTTATCTAATTCTTTTGAATTGGGTAAATTGCCTTTTCTATGAATATAGATATCTAGAATATCAGCTCCGGTTAAATCATCTAGAAATACGATAAATTTTTTCTTGTCTTTTTTTAAATAATCTAATATTTCGTCAAATTCGGAACTCAAAAAAGTACGAGTAAAATTAAACCTTTCTGCAAAAATTATATAATTAGATTTTTCATATTGAGTTTGAAGAAACGAAAATGAATTTTTATCACAAATTAAATTTTCTCTTTCCAAAAATTCAATTAGGCATTTAATTTGATAATTCGAACGAAATTCACGTCCATCATAACTTGTGTTTATATCTGATGCAGCTGTATAAAAATAATATTTATCAACTAATTTCTTATTATTATATAAAACTTCAAAAGTGTTATCTGCATAGGAATTACCTATTATAAAAATATTTTTTTTTTTACTATAATTATTATAGTTATAATTTAATTTTAAATTTTCATCTACACCTCCATAAGTAGTTAAAAATGGATGAAGTTTTAAGTTTAGTGAATATGTACAAAATGATACAATCAATAAAAACATTGAAAATACAAATATAAATATTTTTTTAAAATTTATTTTTTTTTCTCTACAAGGTTTTTCTATAAAATAAAAAGATAAAATTGATAAGACAATTATTAAAAAGGCAAATAATAATTTTTGAAAATTATTATTTTCTATTATATCAAATTTACGAATAAATACGAAGATTGGATAATGCCAAAGATACAAAGAATAAGAAATTAAACCAACTCCAACAAGTAACTTAGTTGAAAGAATTTTAGTTATCAATTCATCTTTATTAGAAAACCATATAATTAATGACACTCCTATTATTGATAACAAGGTGTAAAATGAAGGATGATACATTTGGTCATAAAATAAAAAAATTGAGCAACCAATTAAGATAAGTCCAATGCCAGGCAATATTAAATTTAATGTTTGATTCTTACTCCTGTGACCTAATCTAATTTCAAAATATGCTAACATAGAACCTGCTAATAATTCCCACATTCTAGTATGAAGAAAATAAAATGAAATAGAGGGATGATTTGCGCTGGTCCAATTAGCCAGTCCAAAACTTAAAAGAAAGGCAAATATTAAAGTATGAATTAAATATTTTCTAAAATATTTAAATATAATTAATAAAAATATTGGAAATAAAATATAATATTGTTCTTCGACTGATAAAGACCAAGTATGAAGAAAAGGAACCCTTAACCCACCAACACCATATTCTAGACCTGAATAATGAAAGTAAAAGTTTGAACTAAATCCAAGTGAAGAAAGAATAGAATATGAAAAATCGAATAAATCATTTGGTAACAAATAAATCCATGCAAATGGAAGAGATACCAATATTACAAAAAATAAAGTTGGTAATAATCGTCTTATTCTTCTTTGATAAAAATGTTTAAAAGAAAATGAACCTGTTATGACTAACTCTTTAAAAATAATCGAAGTTATTAAGTAACCAGAGATAACAAAAAATATATCAACTCCAATAAAACCACCTTTAAAAAAGTGACGACCTAAAACAGAGATTTGGGCGTGATAAAGAATAACAGCACCAACAGCGATTGCTCTTAAACCATCTATTTCAGGTCGGTAGGTGATTTTCATATGATATGAATAATATCTT
>CACDTF010000044.1 GCA_902555665.1 uncultured Pelagibacteraceae bacterium | reverse complement strand
TGAAACATCTGAATTAACTGGTGCAGAACAAGTTTGTGCAACTAGAGGTGCGACAAAAGAAGCTTCTGAAAAATTTATGAAAACTTGGAGCTCTTATAATGATTTTATTTTAAAAGAAGCAACAGACGATCTTTCTGAAAGTCAACCAACAGCTGGAAATATAGCTGGAGGTCTTACAACAATTGAAGAAAAAGCTTTTGGTAATTTTCAAAAAATTGGAAATTGTAAATTTATTGATGTTCTCGAGCCAGCTGAAGAACCAACTAAAGGAAAGGGTTTATATTTTATGGACACATCATCTGCTGCTGCTGAATGTGTGACACTTCAAGCTGCTGCTGGTTTTAATATTCATTTATTTCCAACTGGACAAGGTAATATCGTTGGAAATCCAATTGAACCTGTAGTTAAATTAACAGCTAATCCATTAACTGTAAAAGGTATGGGAGAGCACATTGATTGTGATGTTTCAAAAATTCTTTCAAGAGAAATGAATTTGTCTGAAGCAGGTGATGAATTAATTAAAACTACACTAAGAGTAGCAAACGGTAGATTAACTTGTGCTGAAGCTTTAGGTCATAGAGAATTTGTTATGACTAAACTTTACAGAAGTGCTTAATTAACTTTAGTATTACATGAAATTTAGGAAATACCTGGTTGTATTACCAGGTATTATATTAGCATTCGTTCTTTACACCTTATCTCAAGGTTTCAATAATATTCTTGGTATTGAGTTATTGGGCTATGAAAAAAGCCCAATATCGACTGCAATGATCGCCATTTTATTGGGGATGTTTTTTGGAAACGTTTTTCAAATTAGAGAAAGTTTTTTAAAAGGATTAGATTTTACACAAAAATATATTCTAAAACTTGGAATTATTTGCCTGGGTATTCAATTGAAACCATTTGGATTTTTGGAATTTGGAGCCATAGCAATTCCATTGATTGTAATTTGTATAATTAGTGTACTAATAGTCATTAAACTTCTCATTAAAAAATTAAAAATACCGACAAGAATGGCTTACTTAATATCAATTGGCAGTACTGTGTGTGGTACTACAGCTATAATGGCTACTGCTCCTGTTATTGGTGCAAAAAAAAATGAAGTATCATATGCAATTGCCAATATTACATTATTTGGTATTCTTTCAATGTTAATCTACCCTTATTTTGCTAACTTTTACTTCGATAGTGAGCCTTTACTAATTGGATTGTTTTTAGGAACCTCTATTCATGAAACATCTCAAGTTGCAGCTGCCGGCCTTATATATGATCAACAATTTAATAGTCCTGAAACGTTAAATATTGCAACGGTTACAAAATTAATAAGGAATACATTTTTAATAATCATGATACCTTTATTTGCTTTTCTTTATAACAGGGGTAGAGCTGTAGAAAAAAAATACTCCATAATTAGTATTTTCCCTTACTTTGTATTAGGTTTTGTGGCTATGATCATAATTAGGAATTTAGGTGATCTAATGTTTTCAAATACCAATGAATGGATAGTTGTGGTAGATAGTATTAAATTGTCCTCAAAAATATTTTTAACAATGGCTATGGCAGCAATTGGTCTATCCACTAATTTAAAAGAAATTAAAAATATGGGCTACAAACCTTTTGTAGTTGGTTTTATAGGTATGGCAACTGTAGGATTGGTTAGTATTACAACTATTGAATTATATTTAAATTTTTTTAATTAAGATTTAACTAATAATTTTTTTCTAAAGTTTGAAATAAATCGTCTTATAAAAGCTGCTCCAACACCTAAAATAATTGCAAACATAATTGTAAATAATCCATAAAAGAAAGGCATCTCTTTAGAAAAATCAATTATAAATTGAGAAAAGAAATTTAAATCTGAATTAGTTGCTTTAGTTGCTCCATTTATAATTTTTTCTGCAAAAAATGTATCGTATGCTATGGCTATACCCACTATCAGTAACAAAATTGCTAATAAAGCTCTCAAACCAGAACTATCAATTCTTTCTCCTAATTTTTGTCCAACTTGAACTCCTATGATCGATCCTATAACCAACATAAGGACTAGTAATAAATCTATAGATCCATAATTAAATGAATGAAGAAAAGTAACAACCACACTTACAAAAATTGTTACAAATAAAGATGTACCAGGAACTAATTTAGTAGGCATTTTAATTATATAAATCATTGCAGGAACTAAAATAAAAGCACCTCCAATTCCCATAATGGCTGCAATAAACCCAACTAATAAACCAATAATTATTGGAGTAAAAATACTCTCATATAATTTTGACTTTGGAAATCTCATTCTTAATGGAAGACCATGTATCCAATAATGAACATGTAATTTTTTTTTAACTACGATGTTTCTTTTTGCTTTATCTATTTCACCTAAACTTTCAACCAACATTAAGGTTCCGATTATTGCT
>CACDTF010000043.1 GCA_902555665.1 uncultured Pelagibacteraceae bacterium | reverse complement strand
TATTGTTGCTCCAGCTGCTAGACCAGCAGATGTAACAAATCCTAGAATATCACCATATATATTTCCTAATTTTACAGAGTCGAAAAAAATATAAAGCACACTTAAAAAAGTGATCACAATTGCAATTAATGTATTTCTGTCTGGTTTTTCTTTTAAAAATATTGCTCCAAAGATTGCTGATAACATTGGAGCAAGAGCTACCATCACTAAAGTATTAGCTACATTTGTATTCTGAATAGATAAAACAAATGTGATATTTGTAATTGAAAAAGTTGCAATATAAGCCACTCCATAAATTGAATTTCCATAGAGTAATTTAAAAAAATTAGATCTATAAATAATTAACATTCCAATAAATACAGTGACAAAAGGAATCATTCCTCTGTAAAAAACTAACCCCCAAGTATCTACGCTTGATAATCTAATAAACAAACTATCTGGAGTGAGAAACATCACTGCCACAAAAGCCATTAAAGAACCTTTTTGCTGATCGCTTAAATTATTCATGCTTTAAGCTCTTTCCAAAAAGTTTTAGCTAAATTTTTTCCTGAAAGATCATAAAGTGTTTTAAGCCCAGTTGGAGAGGTAACATTAATATCTCCATTAAGTTGTTGATCTATAAAATCAATTCCTGCAAAAAAAATGTTTTCTTTTTTTAAATCTTTTGCAATTAGTTTTGAAATTTTAATTTCTTTATTTGTTAATTTTATATTGGTTGGTTTTGCTCCTTTACTCATATTACTTAAAATTGAACCTTTCTTTGGAACTCTTGAAATTGCACCACATACTTTACCATTAATAATAAAAACTCTTTTGTCTCCCTTACTTATTTTAGGGAGAAATTTTTGGCACATGATATGATCATGTTTTTTTATAAATTTATTAACTAATTTTGAATTAAATTTAGTTAGTAAATGAATATCATTTCCACTGAAACTATGGATGGGTTTTAAAATGACTTTTTTATTTTTTTTGAAAAATTTTTTTATTTCATCAATATTTTGAGTAAAAATAGTAGCTGGCATATATTTTTGATATTTAGATGAATATAATTTTTCAGAAATATTCCTTACAGCAGTAGGGTTATTAATTATTTTTACTTTAGCCTTAATTGTATCTAAAATGTATGTTGTTGAAATATACTCAAGATTAAATGGTGGATCCTGGCGAATAAGAATAAATTTACATATACTTAAGTCTAGATTTTGTTTTTTTGTAATTTTATAGAATTTTTTATTGCTATAGTTAAATTTAATGAAAAAACCTTTAGCTGTAACTTTTGAATTAACAACCGATAAGTCTTTTGGATCGTAATAGAAAATTTTATATTTTTTGCTTTGAATTTCGTTAGCTAAAAAAACACTTGTATCTGTTAAAGGGTTTAGTTCAGAAGGATGGTTTCCTTGAACAGCAACAATTTTATTTATCATACAATTCGTCTAAATTTTCGTTTTTTGAAAATTTACTAATCATATGATCTGCGTTTGTTGTCTTATTATCAATTACTTTTTGTAGATGGTTTAAGAATACAGTCTCGTTATTACCTTTTTTACTTAAAACATCTCTGTTCTCTAAACCTTTTCTTGAAAGGTCTAAAAGTGTTGATGACCAATAAAGAAGATCTTTACCCATCAATTGAGTATTAAATCCCTTTTGCGGTGCCTCTAGGTAGGCGTTAATTATTTTATCGATCTCCCATGTTGAAATTAGTTCATAAACTTCATCTAAATTTCCATAAAGCATACCTATATTGAAAGCTGGTCCTGCACATAAACAATCCCAACCACAGGTATCCATTGATCTTAATTCAATATATTTTTTTACTCTATTCTCGGTAAATATTGTACTTAAGTGAGTTGTTAAGTCTGCTTCAGTTGGAAGTCTATTTCCAATTTCTTGGATTTTTCCTCCCATAAAATCCTTAAAAATATATTTTCTACCCGAAATATACTGATCTTTATTTTGTATAAATAATATAGGAAAATTAATTACAAAATCTGCATATTTTTCAAAATTCATATTTTCGAAAAATAATTTAGGCAATCCACCTCTAGAAGTACTTTGCCAAACTTTAGATCTATAAGATAAATAGTTACTATTTTTTTTCTCCACAATTGAGGAATTAGCAAACAAAGCAATTGCAATGGGTACAATTGAGTTTGCTACTCTAAACTTTTTAATAAAATCTTCTTCTGAACTATAATCTATATTTAACTGTGTACCGCATGTTCGGTACATCATATCTAAACTAAGTTCACCACCTAGAGGCATATCCTTAGTCATCAATTCATATCTTTGTTTAGGATTGTTTGGGATTTCATTTAATTTAGATATAGGATCGAATCCGGCGCTAACAATTTTTATATCTAGTTTTTTAGTAACTTGATTAAGTTCAAACAAATAGTCTTGTGATTCTGCACAAGCTTCGT
>CACDTF010000042.1 GCA_902555665.1 uncultured Pelagibacteraceae bacterium | reverse complement strand
AAAACCAATTTTCCAAATATAAAAGAACCAATGAAAGAAGATATTTGTTATGCAACTACTAACCGTCAGATGGCGGTAAAAAATATTGCAAAAAATTGTGATATGTTTTTTGTTATTGGAAGTAGAAACTCTTCAAATTCTGTTAGACTAGTTGAAGTAGCAAAAAAATCAGGCTGCGAAAACTCACAACTGATTCACTCAGAAAGCTCAATACCGTATGATCAAATAGAAAATTGCAATACTATAGGTATATCTTCAGGAGCATCTGCGCCAGAAATATTAGTTGAAAATTTTATTAATGATTTAAAGAATAAATTTTCTATAAGTATCGATGAAGTTGAAATAATTAAAGAAGATGTAGTATTTAAAGCTCCCAAAAAATTAAATTAAAAATGGCCGTCTATACAAAAATAAATAAAAAAGAAATTAATATTATAAATAAAAATTTTAATATTAATAAAGTAATAAGTTTTAAAGGTATCAAGCAAGGAATAGAAAATACCAACTATCTTCTTAAATCAAAAAAGAAAAAATACATTTTAACTATATTTGAAAAAAGAGTTTTACAAAAAGAAATACCTTTTTTTATGAAATTGATGGATAATTTAAATAATTCAAAAATAAATTGTCCTAAGCCTCTGAAAACTAGAAATAATAAATATCTTATTAAATTAAAAAATAAAACTGCATGTATTGTATCATTCTTAGAAGGTAAAGATAAAAAAATATTAAATATAAATGATTGTTATACAGTTGGTAAAACAATTGCTCGAATGCATTTGGTCACAAATACAATCAAGCTTAATAGAAAAAATTCGATGAGTATTAAAAATTTAAAACCTTTGTTGAAAAGTATTAAATTTAAGTCAAAAAAGTTTTCAAATTTAAAAGTATTTTTAAATAATAACTTAAAAGATATTAATAAAAATTGGCCTAAAAAATTGCCCAAAGGTATTATCCATGGTGACTTATTTATAGATAATATCTTCTTCAAAAAAAATAAACTTTCTGGAATTATTGATTTCTACTTTGCTGCTAATGATTATTTTATGTATGAAATTGCTATATGCATCAATGCTCTTTGTTTTGATCGTAAAAAGAGAAAATTCCATTTAAATAACAAAAAAATTAAAAATTTAATCAAAGGTTATGAAAGTGTTAAAAAAATTTCAATTAAAGAAAAAAAATCTATAAATATTTTGTGTAGAGGTGCAGCATTAAGATATTTATTAACAAGATTGTATGACTACTCAAATACACCAAAAACAGCATTGATTAAAATTAAAGACCCTAATGAATATTATCAAAAATTACTTTCTCATAATAATTTAAGTACATTTAAAGATTATTTAAATTAATGATTACAATTTATACAGACGGTTCTTGTTTAACAAATCCAGGTAATGGCGGATGGGCTGCAATTATAAATGATGGAAAAGAAATAAAAAAAATTAGTGGTAACGAAAAAAATACAACAAATAATAGAATGGAGTTGTTAGCCCCAATTAATGCATTGAAAGATATGAAGCCTGGTGTTGAAATAAAAATATATACTGACTCTCAATATGTAAAAAATGGAATAACTGAATGGATTAATACTTGGTTAGCTAATAATTGGAAAACCTCAAAAAAAGAAGATGTTAAAAATAAAGATTTATGGATTGATCTATATAATTTAAATAAATCGCTTAATATTCAATGGAATTGGGTTAAAGCTCATGATGGAAACCCTTTAAATGAAGAGGTGGACTTACTTGCTAAAAAAGCAGCAAATTTAGATTAATTTTAAAAAATTTTGAGCTGCTGAAATTTCACAAGTGGCAGTATCTTCTTCTGCTTGTATTTTCTTTACAACATTGTCGTCAATTAACATTGTATATCTTGCTGACCTCATTCCCTGACCCCGATCGTGTCTATCTATTTCTGCTCCAATTGATTTAGTAAATTCACAATATGGGTCTGCAGCCATAAATATTTTATCTTCAACTTTTTGACTTTCACCCCATGCTTTCATCACATTTGGATCATTAACTGAAACACAAATAATTTTTGTAACCCCTTTATTCTTTGCTTCCTCGTAATTATTAACATACCCTGGAAGATGTTTTGCAGAACAAACCTTTGTAAATGCTCCAGGAACACCAATCACAATTGTTTTATGATTTTTAAAAACTTCTGCTGTAGTTATTTTTTTTGCTGCTCCACTTGAGTCTAAATAATAAAATTCTGAATTTGGAAGTTGTTCCCCTTCTTTAATCTTCATTTTGTTTTACCTATAATATAGTTTTTAATTTTTTCTAAATTATTTTCTACTATATCATAATCTTCTTTTTCATTCAAAATAAACTCGAGTTCTTTTGGTAAATCAGATTTTAAATTAATAGCTTTGGAAACAGCATCAGGAAATTTACATGGATGTGCAGTTGCTAGTACAATATTATTTCCTCTTAGGTTGTGCTTGTCGAAAGCACCATATCCAATTGCTGTATGTGGATCTAAAACTACAGAAAATTTTTCATACACCTTTTTAATAACCTCCAAAGTCTCATTCTCACTCAGACTAGC
>CACDTF010000041.1 GCA_902555665.1 uncultured Pelagibacteraceae bacterium | reverse complement strand
TTCACAAAGACTTTACACCGAACCTGAAGGACTAAATATCGATGGTGAACTTCCTGCAGTTCCAAAAGAGTCTTTTAAAAAAGGAGTTTATTACTAATGGCTAAGCATAAAACTCATTACGAAGACTGTGATGTATTAGTTGTTGGTGGAGGAATGGCTGGCACTGGTGCAACTTTCGAAGCAAGGCACTGGGGTAGAGATATGAAAATTGTTTGTGTTGAAAAAGCAAACATAGACAGAAGTGGGGCAGTAGCTCAAGGTCTTTACGCAATTAACTGCTACATGGGTATGCAGTGGGGCGAAAATCAACCTGAAGATCATGTCAGATACGCAAGAAATGATTTGATGGGAATGGTTAGAGAAGATTTAGGTTATGACATGGCTCGTCATGTAGACTCAACTGTTCATATGTTTGATGAGTGGGGTCTTCCTATGATGAAAAATGAAGAGACTGAGATATTTAAGAGAAGGTAAGTGGCAGATAATGATCCACGGTGAAAGTTATAAGCCAATTGTTGCAGAAGCAGCAAAAAAATCTGCAGACAAAATTTATAATAGAATTATGATTACTCATCTTTTAATGGATGAGGCTCAAGAGAATAGAGTGGGTGGTGCTGTTGGCTTTAATATGAGAACAGGTGATTTCCATGTATTTAGAGCAAAGGCTGTAATTGTAGCAGCAGGAGGAGCTTCACACATATTTAAGCCTAGAGCTGTTGGAGAAGGTATGGGAAGAACTTGGTATGCTCCTTGGAGTAATGGTTCTGCATATGCATTACCAATTGCAGCTGGTGCTAAAATGACTCAAATGGAAAATAGAATTGTGTTATGTAGATTTAAAGATGGATATGGACCTGTTGGAGCTTACTTCTTACATTTAAAAACATATACACAAAATGCAAATGGTGAAAACTACGAGAAGAAATGGTACGACCAGACTAAGGAATTAGTAGGTGAATATATAGATCACCATCCAACTCCTACGTGTTTAAGAAATCATGCTTTTATTCAAGAAACAATGGCAGGTGGTGGACCAATACATATGGTTACTACTGAGGCTTTTCAAGACCCACATTTAGAAACTGTTGGTTGGGAGAATTTCTTAGGAATGACAGTAGGTCAAGCTGTTGTTTGGGCATCTCAAAATATTGACCCGAAATATACAAATCCTGAATTAACAACCTCCGAACCATACGTAATGGGTTCTCATGCTACTTGTTCTGGAGCTTGGGTAAGTGGACCAGAAGACTTGTCTCCACCTGAGTATTTCTGGGGTTATAATAGAATGTTAACAATTGATGGATTATTTGGAGCAGGTGATACTGTAGGTGGAAGTGCTCACAAATTTTCGTCAGGCTCATTTACTGAAGGTAGATTAGCAGCAAAAGCAGCTGTAAAATATATTGAAGACAAAAAAGCTGAGGGTTTAAAAGTATCAGATAAACAATGTGAAGATTTCAAAGTTAAAGTTTACAAACCTTTAGAAAATTACACAGTTGCTCAAAATGAGATTACAGGAGGAACTGTATCTCCAAGCTATATCTCGCCTATTCAAGGCTTACAACGTTTACAAAGAATAATGGATGAGTATGTAGGTGGAATAGCTACAAACTATATGACTAATGCTAATATGCTAAAAAGAGGATTAGAATTGTTAGCTTGGCTTGAGGAAGATCTTGAAAACGTGGGAGCTGAGGATTATCACCAGCTTATGAGGGCATGGGAGCTTAAACACAGAGCTTTGACATCACAGTGCGTAACAGAACATACTATGTTTAGAGAAGAAACTAGATGGCCTGGATATTATTATAGAGGTGATCATATGAAACTTGATGATGATAATTGGCATTGTTTAACAGTTTCAAGAAGAGATCCCAAGACTGGTAAGTTTAGTATGGAGAAAGTTCCTGTCTACCATATAGTGGATGAGAACGAGAAGAAAAAAGCTTCGTAGTAGATAATTTAATTAAATCAAATGGATATTTTATCTAAATCAGATGATGAAATATATGAATTAGCCAAACCTATTTGGGATAATTTGGTTAAATCATCTAATCTTAAAGATTATGGTGGGTTTACCCGAGATTTCTCTACTCAAATGCTTTTTGGTGCTAACGAAGTAGAACTTGGTAAACAGTGGGCTAATAATAAGCTTATCACTAATCTTAAAGAGACTTTCGAACCTTTTGGATGCCTTAGAAGAGGAGATCACATAACTGTTTTGATCAAACAGACAAATAAAGAGATCCCAGGAGAGTTTCTTGGAAGGTTGGTGTTAGGAGTTGAGGACAACACAATTAAAGTTTTTGGGGCTACCATCTACTAGGCAAAAAAAATTGCTTAATAACAAATAATTGTTTGACAAATTTCGTTGTGGGTGTAATGACGAATTTGATGTTACTTTCTAACGTAAAAATTATCAATAAACTCTCAAATTTTAAAACTACATTTATTAAGGCAGGAATTATAGCAAGCTTAACAGCTTACTGGGGAGTGATTTTAGTTGGAACTTTTATCACTTTTAACTAAGTTGTTTTTTAATAACTTTTAAATTTTTTATGGAAGTATTTTTACCGATAGCTCAAGTTTTTATTAACCCTATCGAGATACTTTTATTAAGTGCAATTGTTGGAGTACTTTCAGGTTTATTTGGTGTTGGTGG
>CACDTF010000040.1 GCA_902555665.1 uncultured Pelagibacteraceae bacterium | reverse complement strand
GTAAAAAAAATCGCAACCTTTCGTTTAAATGAAATAAATAAAAAATGAAAAAATTTATAAGTGCAAAAATGATTAACTTAGCGGATCCAAGAATTGGATCTAAAGTAATTTTTAAGACTGATGATTTTTTTGCGGCTGCTCACAGAATATTAAACATTGAAACTCCAGTTTTTAAAGATGGACTATTTGACAAACATGGTAAATGGATGGATGGATGGGAAACAAGGAGAAGAAGATCAAAAGGTTTTGATTATTTAATTTTAAAACTTGGCAAAGCTGGAAAGATATTTGATATAGACATTGACACAACACATTTCAATGGAAATCAGCCCACACATGCTTCTTTAGAGGGTTGCTTAAGTAAAACAAAGCCTAATAAGAAAACAAAATGGATTTCTTTACTGGGCAAAAAAAAACTTGGACCAAGTCGAAACCATAGCTTCAAATCAAACAACAAATCTGTTTTTAATTATATAAGACTAAACATTTTTCCAGATGGTGGAGTTGCAAGACTCAGACTTTATGGAAAAATTGAAATCGAGAAAAACTTTTTAAATAATAAAACCATCAATCTTACATCTGTTTTAAATGGCGCTTCAATTATTGGTTGTAATAATGAACATTTCGGCAGGGCTGAAAATATCATAGCACCTGGTAAAGGGAAAAATATGGGAGATGGTTGGGAAACAAGAAGAAGTAGAGGAAAAAACTTTGATTGGCTTATAATAAAATTTGGAAAACCAGGATTAATAAAAAAACTAGAGATAGATACCCATCATTTTAAAGGAAACTATCCGGATAGTTGTTCAATTCAAACTGCAAGCATTTCAAAAGATCTTTCCAATAAATCAATTGTCAATAATTCAAAAAATTGGAAGTTTATTTTAAATAAGTCAAAACTGTCAGCTCACAAAAAACATATTTTTAAAAAATTCTTAATTAAGAGAAGTAAGGAAAATTATCTTAGAATTAATATCTATCCAGACGGTGGAATTTCAAGAATAAGGGCATTTGGAAATTTTGTGAAATGAAAATAATAAAAGCAAAAAAAATTAATAAAAAAAATTTTTCTGAATTTGGTCAATTAATAGATACGTCTAAAAAAAATCCTATAAATATTAATGATGGGTATGCAAAAAGGTTTGATAATTTGATAAACGTAGATGCATCTAAAAACAAAGGGAAAGCAATTGTTAGTATTTTTAAAGCAAAAAAAAGAAGGTTTCCTATGAAAATTGATATGATGGAAAAACATCCTTTAGGAAGCCAAGCCTTTATACCAATGGAAGATACAAAATTTTTAGTATTTGTAGCACCAAAAGGAGATAAACCAGATGTAAATAAAATCCAATCCTTTTTAGTCCCAAAACAAACTGGGGTTAATTACAATGCTGGTATTTGGCACTTTCCGTTGATTTCTATGAAAAATATGAATTTTCTAATTGTTGATAGAAAAGGAAAAGGAAACAATCTTGTTATTTATAAATTTAAAAAAGATAAAATTATTTTGAAAAAATGAAAAAAAAATACCCAAGAGATTTGGTGGGATATGGTTCCAAAAAAGTTAAGGTAAAGTGGCCTGGTAATGCTAAGTTGGCTTTGCAATTTGTGCTTAATTACGAGGAGGGAGCAGAAAATTGTACTCTTCATGGTGATAAAACTTCAGAAGTATTTTTATCAGAAATTATAGGAGCAAAACCAATTAAAGGTCGACACTTAAATATGGAATCAATTTATGAATATGGATCAAGAAGAGGGTTTTGGAGAATTCATGATCTATTTAATAAAAAGAAAATTCCACTTACTATTTTTGGAGTTGGTATGGCATTGGAAAGAAATAAAGAAGTTTGTTTGGCTATAAAAAAAGCAAATTATGAAGTTGCAAGTCATGGGTGGAGATGGATTGACTATCAAAATGTATCAAAGAAAAAAGAAAAGAATGATATGGAGCTTGCAGTCAAATCTATAAAAAAGATTTTTGGTAATCAACCTGCTGGTTGGTACACAGGTAGGTGTAGCGAAAATACTTTAGATTTAGTAATTGATAATGGTAGCTTCTTATACTGTAGCGATACATACAGTGATGATCTTCCTTACTGGATAAAAAAAGGTAATAAAAAACAACTAATGGTTCCTTACACCCTTGATAACAATGATATGAGGTTTGCAACCAATCAAGGATTTAATTCGGGTGAACAATTTTATAATTATTTAAAAGATAGTTTCGATGCCCTTTATGAGGAAGGAAAAAATTCACCAAAGATGATGTCGGTTGGCTTGCATTGTAGATTAATTGGAAGACCTGGTAGAATACAGTCTCTTAAAAAATTTTTAAATTACATCACAAAATTTAAAGATATTTGGATCTGCAAAAGAGTGGATATAGCTAAACATTGGATAAAAAATTATAGTTAAAATTTTTATTATTGTTCCGCAGCAATAGAAGTATAGTGAGCAACCGCTTCTATTTCCTCATCAGTTAGTATACCCTCCATTGCGGGCATTACTCCTATACCGTTTCTAACTGCCATTATAATTCTTTGAATATCAGGTCTAATTTCATTTAAATTTGGACCAACCATTGCGTTCGATCCAGCATCTGAAAGCATATGGCATGCTGCACAATTTCCATCCCCCAGAAAAACTTCTTTTCCCTTATTAAACATTTCATCAGCATTAACGTGGGTTAATGATAAAAATATCAAAAATAATAATGTATAAAAGAAATTTAAAAATAATTTTTTCACATAAATTTGGTATCATAATTAAAAATATTTAAAAAGGAGAATTATGAAAGCTTATTGGGTTGCAAATTATACTGAAATAAAAGACGACGAAAGACTTAAAAAATATGCCGTTAAAGCAAAAGAAGCGGTTGAAAAATATTCTGGAAAAATAATAGCGAGAAGTGCAAATAATGTAACATTAGAAGGTAGGGAA
>CACDTF010000039.1 GCA_902555665.1 uncultured Pelagibacteraceae bacterium | reverse complement strand
CATGATCTTTATCTAAAAATTTTAAAGCACCACAACCGATTAGTTCTTTACTTTCCCACAAACTCCAAAATTTAATAGATGGTACTTTTAAACCTGGAATATCTAGGACGTGAGCACTTCCCTCTGGAGAAGCAGCTCTAAGCTCAACAAAGTGTTTTGTTAGAAGCTCATTAACTTCAGGATTATCAAAATTGCCTTCTATCGATTTTAACATTTATACTAAAGTTGTGATATGACCCATTTTTCTTTTTTCTTTTATATCTTTTTTTAAATAATCAAAGAAAAATTCTTTATCATTAAACTTTTGCATGTTTCTATAATGAGTAATTTGATTACCTAGCAAATTCATCATTTTAGCATTAGATATTTTTTTTAAAGGAATTTGTTGTAAACCACACACAGCTCTTACATGATTTTCAAATTGACTCACATTAAAAGCATTTATAGTTAGATGTCCTGAGTTATGAACTCTAGGTGCAATTTCATTAACATAGAGATTATCGTTTCTATCAATAAAAAATTCTACACATAAAGTACCTACATATTTAAGTTCTTCAGCTATTAACATTGCCCAATCTTTAGATTGAACAAAAATCTTTTCATTAATTTCAGCAGGTATTTTTGAATATTTTAAAATTTGATCTTCGTGAGTGTTTTCTATTGGTTCATAAATTTCATATTTATTATTACTAAACCTTGTAATTATAATTGAAATCTCTTTTTTTAATTTTACAAATTTTTCAAGAATATATCCTTTTGAAAAATCAATATTCAATGAATTAAGTTCATCACCTGATTTAATTGGATATTGACCTTTGCCATCATAACCAAGTGTTGTTGTTTTTAATATTCCTGGTAAAAAATCTTCCAAAGCATCTATGTCAGATTTTTTTTCAATCGAAACATACCTCGTAGTTCTAATATTTAAATTATTAACAAAATCTTTTTCAGCTAATCGATGTTGAATTAATCTGTTAACTGAAGGCTTTGGTAAAACAGGTTTAAATTTATTTATTTCATTTAAAGTTTCAAATGGAATATTTTCAAATTCATAAGTTACTAGATCAACCTGATTTATAAATTCTGATATTTTTTCTTTATTATCATAACTTCCCGTAACAAATTGATTGCAAAAATTTTGTGCTGGCGCATCTATATCATCACAAAAAACAACAGTTTTAACATTTAATTTTTTAGCTGCTATTGCGAGCATACTTCCAAGTTGACCACCCCCAATGATACCAAGAGTAATTTCAGACATTTTATTTTGGAGATTTCTTTACGGATTTAGTTTGTGATGTTCTAAAATTTTTAAGTTTTTTTTGAACACCCAAATCATTATTAGCAATTATTGCTGCAGCTAATAAAGCTGCATTAATGGCACCATCCTCTCCTATAGCAAGTGTTCCTACAGGTATTCCTTTAGGCATTTGTACAATTGATAACAAACTATCTAAACCTTTCAGTTTTTTACTTTCAACAGGTACACCAAGTACCGGTATATGTGTAAGTGCCGATATCATACCTGGGAGATGAGCAGATCCTCCAGCACCTGCAATAATTACCCCTATATGATTTTGCTCAACTTTTGCAGCATATTCGTACATCCTTTGTGGTGTTCTGTGAGCAGATATAATTTTTGTTTCAAATGAAATTCCAATTTTTTTTAAGGTTTTTTCGGCCAGTTTCATTACTTTATAGTCAGATTGACTTCCCATTATGATTGAAACTTTTAATTTACTATTTTTTTTCATGAAAATTGATCAATCTGTTTATTTCAAAATTAACTTAAAATTTCAATAAAATTAATAGTATTTAAAATACATATTGATTAGAGTTAAGCATACTATGAATTATAAAATCGACAATCTTCAATATTGCAATTGGTCTAGAAAAATCTTTGAAATTAACAGATCTGCTGGATTAGATGCTGTCCATGTTACCATTGTCTACCATGAAGATTTTGATGAATTACAACTCGAAATAAAAAAATGGGAAAAATTATTTTATGAAAACTCTGATTTAATTTTTCATGGTAAGAATTTTCAAGATATTGAAAAAGCTAATAAAGAAAATAAAACTGCAATATTCTTTGGTTTTCAAAATTGTTCGCCAATTGAGGATGACATAAGGTTAGTTGAAAAAGTTCATCAACTAGGATGTAGATTTATGCAATTGACTTATAATAATCAGTCTTTGCTAGCAACAGGCTGTTATGAAAAAGTAGATAGTGGGGTCACAAATTTTGGACGTGAGGTTATAAGAGAAATGAATAGAGTAGGTCTTGTAGTTGACATGTCGCATTCTGCAGAAAAAAGCACTCTAGATGCAATTGAATTAAGTGAAAAACCAATTGCAATTACTCATGCCAATCCTTCTTTTTGGCATCCAGCAAAAAGAAACAAATCCTCAGATTTATTAAAAATTTTGAGTGATAGTGGTGGTATTTTGGGATTATCATTATACCCTCATCACTTAAAAGATAACACAAATTGTACTTTAGATAGTTTTTGCGAAATGGTGGCAAAAACAGCTGAAATAATGGATGTTAAAAAAATAGGAATAGGATCAGATCTTTGTTTAGATCATCCAGATACTGTTGTTGAATGGATGAGAAATGGTTCTTGGTCTAAAAGTAAAAATTATGGTGAAGGTTCAAAAAATAAACCAGGTTTTCCAAAACAACCTGATTGGTTTCTTGATGCAAGAGGGTTCTCAAATATTGAAAAAGGTCTAAAAAAAGCAGGTTTTTCAGATACCGAGACACATGGAATACTTGGAAATAACTGGTACAATTTTTATAAATCTATTTAATTATGAAAGTTGAATTAAGAGACCCAAATAAGATAATGAAATTATCAAGGCTAGGATCTTTTCATCAATCAAAGTTATCTTTTTTAAGAAGTTTTCTTAATGAATTTAAAGACTGGGAATATAAAAGAGATTTATTTAATTTAAATGAAAATGGTTTTGGAGAAGCTGTTTATTCATTTAAAAAAAATAAAAGAGTTTATTCTTTAGTTTGTTTTGCAAATGAAATCAAAGATGAAGAAAGATCAGATAGAGTAATTGCAACAAAATGGGATGCAGCTTTTACATTACATGATGGAGTTCCTACAAAAAAAGACATTGAAAGATTAAAAAATGAAGTTCCAAAACAAGAAGTTGGTAGACTTTCTTATAAAGAATTAACTTTATCGAGGGCAAACAAATCAATAAGAATTTATAATCACGTAGTTGAAAGTTTGAGCAAAGGTCAGCAGCCAGATTTAAACTTATTATCAAAAGTAGGTTATTTATATAGGACTACGGCAGTATATGGCTCTGGTAAGTTTGGTCTTGCAGATCGATTTAGAATTAAAAATCGTG
>CACDTF010000038.1 GCA_902555665.1 uncultured Pelagibacteraceae bacterium | reverse complement strand
AAAATTGGTTATTCAAAGCATTTATTTAAGGACAAACATAAAAAAAAAAGATTACTTGTAAAAGCTTTTCAGAGAAGATTTAGACAAGAGTTAATTAATGGAGTAATTGACAAAGAGTGTTTATTAATAAGTAAAAATCTTATAAAAACCTAAAATAATTTTCTTGAAAATTTAATATTAAGTAATAAATTATAAGAGCCAGATAAATGACTTATCGCTTTAAATTAATTTAAAGAGGAAAGTCCGGGCTCTACAAGGACACAGTGCCAGGTAATACCTGGCGGGGGAAACCCTAGGGATAGTGCCACAGAAAATAAACCGCCATAACATGGCAAGGGTGAAAAGGTGTGGTAAGAGCACACCGGTTCTATTGGTAACAATGAACGCTGGAAAACCCCACTGGGAGCAAGACTAAGTAGAGATGATATTGTTGAAAAACTAAAAGCCGTCCTTGGCTAGTCATCAGGGTTAGTTGCTTGAGCTTAAGAGTGATCTTAAGCCTAGACAAATGATAGGTTTAAATGACAGAACCCGGCTTATAGTTTATCTGGCACTTCAAATAAAAATATCTCTATAAGTTTCTTAGTTTGTTCTCATTTTATAAGTACCAATGTCTATTTTCTTTATTATTAAAACGATAACAGTACTAAAATAATAGGTATTGACGTCTAGTTGTAAAACCCATAATATCCCATAAATTCCCATTTATATGGGAATAAAGGGATTTATGTTTTATGTTTTTATCAACATACGAAAACAAATTAGACAAAAAAGGGAGAGTATCTGTGCCTGCTAGTTTTAGGTCACATTTATCCAACTTAGGTTACAATGGCGTTATTTGTTATCCGTCCTTTAATAACTCATCTATAGAAGCATGTTCCCAAGATAGAATTGAAAAAATTTCTTCAGCAATTGACTCTTTAAATCCCTTTGAGGAAAAAAGAGATTATTTTGCAACATCAATATTAGCAGAGAGTATAAATTTACAATTTGATAGTGAGGGCAGAATTTCACTTTCATCAAAATTATTAAAACATGCAAAAATAAAAAATAGCATGTTGTTTGTTGGTCAAGGCCAAACATTTCAAATATGGGAACCAACAGCATTTGAAAAATTTAAGATAACAGCGAGAAAAAAAGCAAATATTAATCGTGGTAATCTTAAATGGGAGCTTCAACATAACAAACAATAGGGGATAAAAGATGACAATTAACTTTAAAGCACCAGAGATAAAAGAGCTACAGCCACGACTACTAGTTTTAGGAGTTGGTGGAGCTGGCGGAAATGCAATTAACGAAATGATAGAAAATAATCTACAAGGAGTAGAATTTATTGCAGTAAATACTGATGCTCAAGATTTGAAGCTTAGTAAAGCAAAAACAAGAATTCAAATTGGATTAAATTTAACAAAAGGTTTAGGGGCTGGTGCAAAACTTGATATTGGTCAGGCAGCTGCTGATGAATCTTTAAATGAAATAGTAAATACTCTTCAAGGTGCAAATATGGTTTTTATTGCAGCTGGTATGGGTGGTGGAACGGGCACTGGTGCTGCTCATGTAATCGCGAGAGCTGCTAAAGAATTAAACATACTAACTGTAGGTGTTGTGACTCTTCCATTTTTATATGAAGGCCCCTCTAGAATGAGAAGAGCGCAACAAGGTTTGGAGGAATTAAGAAAACATGTTGATACAATAATTGTTATTCCAAATCAAAATTTGTTTAAAATAGCAAATGAACAAACAACTTTTGAAGAATCTTTTAATCTTTCAAATAATGTTTTGATGCATGGCGTTCAAAGTATTACAGACTTAATGGTTAGACCTGGTCTAATTAACTTAGATTTTGCTGATGTTGAAACTGTGATGGCGGCAATGGGTAAAGCTATGATGGGAACAGGTGAAGCCGAAGGAGAAGGTAGAGCTCTAAAAGCAGCTGAGATGGCAATTAGCAATCCATTAATAGATGACTACACTTTAAAAGGTGCAAAAGGATTACTAGTAAATATTACTGGCGGCAAAGATTTAAAACTTTTTGAAGTTGATGAAGCTGTAAATAAAGTAAGAGCTGAAGTTGATCCTGAAGCAGAGTTAATTATTGGTGCAATCACTGATACTGAGCTAGATGGAAAAATGAGAGTTTCAATTGTTGCTACCTCTTTAGATGGGCAACAGCCAGAATCAAAATCTGTAGTAAATATGGTTCATAGAATTCAAAACCGTAATCCTGGTTACTCTGATTTTTCAAACATGGGATCCTCACAATCTTTCAATTTTTCAAACTCAACAGCATCAAACCCAATTACACATGGTGCTAATGCTTTAAAACTTGAAAATGAGATTATACAAGAACAACAGACTGAGAGTTCTCATAATCAGATGATGAGTGAAGAAGTTGTCCAAAATACTAGCATGGAAAGCGAGAGTATAGTTCAGGATAGTTCAGTTAATGAAATGGAGAAATCTTTTGCTCAAGAAGCTATGGAAACTAACCATGAAGATCATCAAGATATAAACAACGAAGAAGAAACCTCTAATGATTTAAAAGAATTCGGAGTTGACTCAGATGCACCAGATTTATTTAGTTCAGAATCTGATAATTCAAGCCCTGAAGATTTATTGAATTCAGATGAAGAGGAAGAAGATGATCTTGAGATACCAGCATTCTTAAGAAGACAAAAAAATTAATGGTCTTCCAAGAGATAAATGGACGCCACCATAGTATCGAAAATGCAAAAGCATTATCCGGTACTGCTAAAAGAAATTATTAGCGTTATTTCCCCTCAACATGGTGGCACATTTATCGATTGTACTTTAGGTCAAGGCGGATATTCCAAAAAAATTTTAGATTATAAAAATACAAAAGTAATAGCTATTGATAGAGACACAGAGAGTGAAAAAATTGCTAATCAATTAAAAGAAAACTTTGAAGATAGATTTATTTTTAAAAATATAAAATTTAGTCAATTAAGCAATTTAAAGCTTAAAAATGAAAATATAAGAGGTGTAATTTTTGACCTTGGTTATTCATATACTCAAATAAAAGATCCAAAAAAAGGATTATCATTCGATGCCAGAGGTAAATTAAATATGCAGTTAGGATTAAATAGATATTCAGCAGAAGATGTAATCAACAAACTCGATGAAAAAGAATTAGAAAAAATTTTTAAATTTTTTGGAGATGAAAAAGAAGCAAAATTTATTGCACGAAATATCGTAAAAGAAAGATCTAAAAATCAAATTGATACTAAATCTTTAGTTGAAATTATTGATAAATCAAAAAAAAGAAAAAATTTTAAAGTTCATAATGCTACCAAGGTTTTTCAGGCCCTTAGAATATTTGTAAATAAAGAAATAAGTGAGCTAATTTTTGGACTTATTAATGCCACTAAAGTTTTAAAAAAAGGTGGTGTTTTGGGGGTAGTTACATTTCACTCTTTAGAGGATAAAATAGTAAAATATTTTTTTAAAAGTCTATCTGAAAATAAAAGTATTTCACGATATAGCCCAGTTATTGAACAAGTAGATACACTGTTTAACTTAATTCAAAAAAAACCAATAACACCCTCAGATGAAGAGGTGAATGAAAACCCGCCATCTAGATCTGCTAAATTTAGATATGCGGTTAAAAAAACAGATTTTTATAATTTTGATACAGATATAGAGGAGCAATTCAGAAATTACATTGAAATTGAAAATTTTGGAGACAAACTGTGAAAAAGTTTGCTTTAGCAGTAGTGATTTTTTTTTTAGTCCTATCAACTGCAATAATAAAAAATACAACTAAACAGATTGAAGATGAAATATTTACAGCAAAAGAGAATATTAGAGTTTTAAATTCTGAATTTGAAAATGTATCCTTGGAGTATGATTATTTAAGTTCCGCAGAAAGATTACTTGAATATCAATCACAGTATTTTGAGGACGAGTTAATTCAAAAAAATATAAACAACATCAAAATA
>CACDTF010000037.1 GCA_902555665.1 uncultured Pelagibacteraceae bacterium | reverse complement strand
AAAACAAAACCAATAAATATTGCAACCGCTCCTCCATATTTATCAGTAATTACACCAAACAACGGACTGAATACTCCCCAAAGTAATAACTGCAATCCCATAACAAAACCAAAATGAGAAATAGAAATATCTAAGTCAGTATTGAAATCAAAATAAAACAATCCAAAGGTCTGTCTTATTCCTAAAGAAATAATTACAACAATAGAAGCAGCAACTAAAGTGATTAGTGCTTTTTTGCTAATAGTAAAACTTTCTGAACTCATTTAATAAATTTTAATGCTTGTTTTATATCATTTATTATGTCTTTAGGATCTTCAAGTCCAATATGCATCCTTATTATATGTTCATCTTTATTTATATGTGTAAATTGTCTCTTTCCTAGTGCTTGGTGTGTTTGATAAAGTGCTAAGCTTTCGAAACCTCCCCAACTAAATCCATACCCAAAAAGTTTTAAAGAATTAACAAATTTTAACACTGAGTTTTTATTTTTTGATTTTATTTTAAATCCTAATAAACCAGATGCTCCAGAATAATATTTTTTCCATAATTTATAATTTTGACTACCTTTTTATATGGATAAAAAACTTTAATTATTTTTTTCTGTTTTGATAAAAACTTGGAGACTTTAAGTGCATTTTCCTGATGTTTTTCCAATCTTACATCTAAAGTTCTTATTCCTCTTAAGATTAAATATGCATCATCTGGACCTAATCTTAATCCTGAAACTTTATTTGTTGCTTCGACTAATTTAAAAACTCTTTTACTTATAGCTAAACTGCCACCCATTACATCTGAGTGACCAGAATAATATTTTGTTGCAGAGACAATCGACATATCAAAACCTAGCTTTATTGGTTTCATAAAATAAGGTGTTCCCCAAGTGTTATCTATGGCTGTATAAATTTTATTTTTTTTTGCCAGTTCAACTATTTTAGATAAATCTTGAAATTCAAAAGTGTTGCTTCCAGGATTTTCAACAAAAATAAGCTTTGTTTTTTTTGTAATCTTACTTTTTAGATCATTAAAGTCATTTGGATTATAAAATATTGCTCTAATATTAAATTTTTTAAGGTATGTTTCTGTTAAAAGTCTTGATGGCGAGTAAACTGAGTCTGTAACAAGTATTTCATCATCTGGTTTCACAACGCTTAACACACCAAGAAATATTGCACCAAAACCAGTAGGGGTTAGATAAACCTTATAACATTCTTCAATTTTTCTTAAAATTTGTTGTAAAGCATATGTTGTGGATGTTCCTTGTCGACCATAATCAAAATTTCCACTTACTGGATCTTTCAAATATTTATTCTGAGTTTTTTTAATATCCTGCATAGATTTAAAAATAATAGTAGAAGCTCTAACCACAGGAGGATTTACTGACTGATTATGAAAATCTTTAGCTGTATGTTTCAGGAAAGTCTTGAAGGAATTAACCATAATAAATTTGATATGTTATTAAGACAATGCTATATCCCATGAAAAACGTCAATAAAATTAAAATAGGACTAAATGAGTTACCCAAAGAAACATAGAGGCCGAAGAAAACAAGGGTCTAAAAAAAGAAGAGCTAAAAGAAAAAATAAGAAGAAATAATTCTTCTGCTATTCTTTAATCCAACCACCACCAAGCACTTTGTGGCCAAACTGGTCTTTACGATAAAAAACACATGCCTGACCAGGTGAGATACCATCTTCAGGAATTATTAAATTAACTTTAGCATTATTGTTATCTATAAGATCAACTTTTGCTTCTAGAAGACTTCCGGTAGATCTAACTTTAACAAATAAATTTCGATCTAAATCCTCTTTGTTAGTTAACAAATTTATTTCCTTTAAAGAAATTATTTTTTTTCCAAGTTTTTCTTTAGATCCAACTATTATTTCATTTTTATCCGAATTTATCTTTAACACATAAAGGGCCTCTTTATCAGAAACTTTAATTCCTTTTCTTTGACCAATTGTGAAATTAATAATTCCATCATGAACACCAATTACCTCACCGTCTAAATTTTTTATATTTCCTTTCTGAAAGGAGTCTGGTCTGAACTTTTGTATTACTGAAGCATAATCACCATTTGGTACAAAACAGATGTCTTGGCTATCGGGTTTATCAGCAACGTTTAAGTCTAGATTTTTTGCAATTTCTCTAGTTTTGTCTTTTAACATTCCACCTAAGGGAAATCTTAAATAATCTAATTGTTCTCTAGTTGTGTTGAATAAAAAATAACTTTGGTCCCTATTTTCATCTATGGCTCTATACATATTTGTAGTTTTATTTTCTGTAATACTTTTTACATAATGACCGGTAACTAATGCATCAGCTTTGAGTTCTTTTGAAACTTCAAATAAATCTTTAAATTTAACAGTTTGATTACATTGAACACATGGAATTGGAGTTTCACCTTTTAAATAACTCTCAACAAAATTGTCTATAACACCTTGTTTAAACTTGTCTTGATAATATAAAATTTTATGCTCTATACCTAACTTTTGTGCTACACGTTTAGCGTCCATTATATCTTGACCTGAACAACATTGTTTTGATGCAGCTACTTCTTTGCCATCGTCATAAAGTTTTAAAGTTATTCCAATTACATTATAACCTTCTTTTTTCATGATACCTGCCACTGTCGAAGAATCTACCCCACCAGACATTGCAACAACTACAGTAGTATCTGAAGGTTTTTTATCTAAACCGATAGAATTTAAATCTTTATTCATAAGGTGGTATTTATACTGATTTACAATATAAGTTAAATTAAATGATTTTAGATTATGAACCAGGTGACAAAGTCACTAATCCTCAAAAAAAAGAATGGGGAATTGGGCAAGTGCAATCTATAATTAACGATAAAGTGACAGTTAATTTTGAAAATGTTGGAAAAAAAGTAATAAATGCAAAAAACGTTGAATTAAAAAAACTAGGTAAATGAAGGTGAACTTAAAAGAGATTGTAGAAAGCTTAATTGAAAATTTTTTAGAAGCTGGAGATTTATCTATTCAATTAAGAGAAAAGGGTTTGGTGAAAAAAATAAAATCAGACAATACTCCAGTTAGCAATGGTGATTTAGAAGTAAATAAATTTATATCAAAAAAAATTTCCGAGGTTACTCCTAATTTACCTATCATTTCAGAAGAAACCTCTGAAAATAAAGATAGCCAAAATTTAAAGGATTTCTGGCTTATTGATCCTATTGATGGAACTTATGATTATATTAATAATTTAGAAGAATTTACCATTAATGCTGGTTTGATAATCAATAATAAACCTGTTGCAGGATTAATAAATGCTCCTGCAAAAAAAAGAATGTTTTACTCATATGAAAAAGGTAATGCTTTTGAGCTTAGCAACGGTAAAAAAATAAACTTAAGCAATTTACATAGCAAGAAATCAGAAAATTTAAAATTTATTTCATACTCAACTAAAATAAAGCCTGAAATTCAAAAAATTTATGATGATTTAGGAGTAAAAGAAAATATTAGAATGAAAAGTTCTTTGAAATTCTGTGTCGTTGCTGCTGGTGAATATGATGGTTATGTTGCAGAACCTAGGGCATATGAGTGGGATATAGCAGCTGGTCACGCAATTTTAGAACATGCAGGTGGAACTGTAACTGATTTTGAAGGAAATGAAATTTTGTATGGGAAAAAAGATTTAAAAAATCCAAGTATAATTTTGAAAAATAAAAATATTTTATAATGGATGAACAATTAAGAATAATACTAATAATTATTGTATCTGTTTCAATTTTTGGATTGTTAGTCTTTGTTTTTGTAAAAAATTATATAAGAAATAAAATAAATCAGCTTGTAAAAGAAGAAAATGATAAAAAATTAAAGTAAATTTATTATTTTTAGATATTCATCTTTTTCTATATCCATTACCTTTTTTGATGTTTCAAAATCAAAACCATTTCTTGCAAGTATAGATATATCTTTTTTATAAAATAAAGTTCTATTATCCTCTGCTCTAGCTGGGCCAATTCTTTTCTTTTTACATAATTTTATTGCTGAAAAAAAATCTTGATCAGAATTATCTTCCTTTATTTTATTGACCGTATCCTTAATAAATGTCTCGTTAATTCCTTTTCCAATTAAATAATTTCTTATCTTATTAATTGAGTTTCCTCTTTGGATCATACTTTTGGCTTTACTTTCAGAATAAAATTGATCATTTATAAATTTGTTTTTTTCTAGATCAGACAAAACAATATCAATCAATTTATTTACATCTTTTTTTCTTACATCTGATGCTGATAGTTTCATGTATTTTTTTAATAAATAAGTTTTGAGTTGTTGTTTTGAAGGAGCATACTTTTCAACATATGCAAAGGCAAAATTACGCATCTCATCAACAGTTACTTGGAGCGTTTTTTTTCTATTTCTTATAGGAATCATTGTTAGATTTAATATAATATATCTATATGATTGAACAAATTTATACTTATTTCACAATTGAGACAGTTTACATGTGGATCAACCTTGGAGTTCTACCTTTTTGGTTTATCTTGATAGTGTTTCCGCAATCACATTTAAGTAGAATTTTTGTTACATCAATTTTTCCTTTTTTCATATTAAGTGGTGTGTATATCTTCATTTTATACAAATCATATTTAATTGGTTA
>CACDTF010000036.1 GCA_902555665.1 uncultured Pelagibacteraceae bacterium | reverse complement strand
TCTATTTTAATAATACTTTCAACATTATATTTTATTTATATTGTAAAATATAAAGGGCCTAATTATTAGTTCCTATTAATAGACATTAAAACTTAAATTAGCTTACAGCTTTTAAATTACCTTTTGAGGATTTATTCAATGCTTGATCAAGATCCTCAATAATATCATTTAATTGGCTATGAGTTGTACTTGCTGGATGAATTGCTAAACTTCTAGCATCACCAATATTAGCAACGTGATAGAACATTTTTAAAGACTCGATAAATTTTTTACCAGCCTCAATACCACCTTTAAGTTCGATACCAATCATTGGACCATTTCCACCTTTAAGATATTTCTTTGCTCTATCAGCAATGGGTTTATCGTGTTCTGTAGAATAAATAACTTTAGTAACTTCTTTATGTTTTTTAAGAAAATCAACAACATACTCTGCGTTAGCACAATGTTGTCTCATTCTTAAAGCAACCGTTTCAAGTCCTTGAATTATTGCAAAGGCATTATCTGGAGCCAGAGCTGATCCCAAGTCTCTCAATAAACAAACTCTTGCTCTAACAGCAAAGGGTACATTTGCACCAGTTAGTTCTGGCACAGCTTTTCCCCAGATTACATTGTTATAACTCGCATCTGGTTCATTAAATAGTGGCTGTCTTTTTGGGTCAGCTGTCCAATCAAAGTTACCACTATCAACGATACTTCCTGCAACTGCTGTACCATGTCCACCTATATATTTTGTAAGTGAGTGAATGACTACCGCTGCTCCATGCTCAATCGGTCTACATATTACTGGTGCAGCTGTGTTATCCATTATTAGTGGAATGTTATATTTTCTTCCAATGTCAGAAACTTCCTTTATTGGAAACACCCTTAAATATGGATTGGGTAGAGTTTCACCATAAAAAGCTCTAGTTTTATCATCTATTAACTTTTCAAAATTTTCAGGATTACTTGGATCTGCATATCTTATCTCTATACCAAGTTTACTAAGCGTATGTGTAAATAAAGATACTGTTCCACCATAAAGATCGGTTGAGCTTACTATATTATCACCGGCTTGGGCTACATTTAATACAGCAAACGTTGAAGCGGTTTGACCTGAAGATACAGTTACACATGACAGACCTCCTTCAAGAGCGGCAACTCTTTTTTCCAATACATCATTTGTTGGGTTCATTATACGAGTATAGATGTTACCAAATTCTTTAAGAGCAAAAAGATTAGCAGCGTGCTCTGTGTTGTTAAATTGGTATGATGTTGTCCTATAAATTGGAACAGCTACGGCGTTCGTCGCTGGATCACTTCTATAGTCACCACCGTGGATAGCTATAGTTTCAGGGTTATTTCTTTTTTTATTCATTTTACTCCTTTTTTAGTGCTTCAACATTATGTTAGGCGCACAATACAGTTCAAATGCCTACCGATTTTATTAATTTTATGAAATTTCCTTTTTAGCAGTTATAAGCCCGCAATAGGATCAAATCGGCAGTTAATTTTTAGCATATAAGCTACATAATTCAAGCTAAATATAAAATTGACTTTGTAATTATTAATAGTATTAATCCTCGCACAATGACAAAATTCACTAAAAAAGACCAATTAACTTCATCCTGGTATGAAATAGACGCGAAGAATGCAGTAGTTGGAAGATTAGCAACTGTTGTTTCCAATATCATAAGAGGCAAGAACAAAACTACATACACACCTCATATGGATGATGGTGACTTTGTTGTTGTTAAAAATATTGAACAAGCAAAATTTACTGGAAAAAAATTTCAAGATAAAAAATATTACAGACACACTGGTCATCCAGGCGGAATTAAAGTTACAACACCTGAGAAACTTCATGAAAAAAAACCTGGAGAAACTTTAAAAATGGCAGTTAAAAGAATGCTACCTGGTGGAGTATTGGGGAGAAAACAATTAACAAAATTAAAAATTTATGCAGGAAATGAACACCCGCATTCAGCACAAAATCCGACTGTGATAGAGTTAGATAAATTAAACAGTAAAAATATAGCTAGAAACTAAGATGGAAAATACTCAATCAGCATCAAAATCTCCAAAATTAAAATTAGATTTTAAAGATAGTAAATACGCTACTGGTAGACGAAAAACATCAATAGCAAAAGTTTGGTTAAAAAAAGGTTCTGGCAAAATTTATGTAAATGGTAAATTATTTAGTGATTATTTTGCTGACGAAACTCATAAAATGCAAATTACAAGACCTTTTGAGATTATTAATCAGGCTACAGATTACGATGTAAGATGTAGTGTAAAAGGAGGAGGACCTACAGGCCAAGCAGGGGCTATGGTTCACGGTATTTCAAAAGCCTTAGTATTATTTGATGAAAATCTAAAAGCCACCTTAAAAACAGAGAAACTTACTACCAGAGACTCAAGAGCAGTCGAAAGAAAAAAACCTGGTAGAAGAAAAGCTAGAAGAAGCTTCCAATTCTCTAAAAGATAATTTTTTTTTAATTTTTAACTGTTATAATAAAAAATGCCTAAGCTTAACGCATTAGTTGCTGGATCAACCGGATATATTGGTGTTCAATTAATTAAATTATTAGTTAAACACAAATATATAAATATTAGATATCTTTGCGGAAATTCCTCTGTAGGTAAAAACATTAAAACCTATGATAAATCTTTATCTAAATATAAATTACCTAAAATTTTAAAATTTAATAAAAAATTATTAAAAAACGTTAATGTTATTTTTACAGCACTTCCAAATGGGGAAGCACAAGATATATCCAAACATTTAAGCAAAAAGCATACTCTAATAGATCTTGCTGCAGATTTTAGATTAGAAAAAGCTTCTGATTATTTAAAGTGGTATAAACAAAAACATCGAGCAACTAATTTGATAAAACAAAGTATTTATTTGCTTCCTGAAATTAATAGAAAAGAGATTAAAAAATATAATATTATTTCATGCCCAGGATGTTATCCAACATCAATATTGCTTCCTCTATTCCCTTTATTTATGAAAAATTTAATTAAATTAAATAATATAATAATTGATTCAAAATCTGGATATTCAGGTGCTGGTAGAGGAGTTCACAAAAAGTATAAAGATAAAAATTTATATGAATCTTTAAGTGCATATGGAGTTGGTTATCATCGTCACAATTCTGAAATAGATCAAATGTTAAGAAAATTTACTAAGAAAAAATTTCAATTTAGTTTTACTCCTCATTTATCACCAATGTTCAGAGGTATTTTGAGTACTATATATGTTGATTTAGAAAATAATATTTCACAGGCTAAAGTATTAAAAACATTAAATAATTTTTATAAAAATGAGAGTTTTGTAAAAATATTAAAGCCTGACTCTTTGTTAAGCACTAATGAAGTAATAAATACTAATAACTGTTATATTTCTGTGTGCAAATCTAAATATAGTAATAAAATAATCATTTTATCTGCTATTGATAATTTGATTAAGGGTGGAGCAGGTCAAGCTGTACAAAATCTAAATAATAAATTTAATTTTTCTGAAAAGACTGGATTAAAATGAGAAAATTTATAATAATTTTTTTTTCATTAATATTAGCCAATTGTTCTTTAAACAAAGATTCTCAATATTGGACAGAAAATTCTATTGAAAATAAAAATAATAAAAAAAAATTAAATGAGATATTAAAAAAGGCTGACGATATAACATCAATGACATTAGAGGAATATCAGATTTATATAGATGACTATACAAAAAAGAGTAAATATCCAAATATAAGCAAATGAGTAAATTAATAAATATTGCAGTAGTAGGGCTTGGTCAGGTAGGCAATTATTTACTAAATGAATTAAATTCAAAAAAGAGAGATATTGAACTTAAAACTGGAAAGAAAATAAGAGTAGTTGCTGTATCTGCTAAAAATATTAATAAAAAAAGAAAATTTAAAGTTAATAAAAAAATATTTTACAAAAATCCTTTAGATATTTTTAAGAAAAATAATATTGATATATTGTTTGAAGCTATAGGTTTATCTGATGGTATTTCTAAAAAAGTTGTAGAAACTGCCTTAAAAAGTAAAATTCATGTTATCACACCCAATAAAGCTTTAATCTCAAAGCATGGCAATGAGCTAGCAAAACTTGCAGAAAAAAATAAAGTTAATTTGGAATTTGAAGCATCAGTCGCTGGTGGTATCCCAATATTAAGATCTATTAAAGAAGGATTGGCAACAAACAAAATATCAAAAGTTTATGGAATTTTAAACGGTACTTCAAATTACATACTATCCGAAATGGAAAATTCGAATGAAAATTTTGCAGATGTTTTAAAAAAAGCTCAGATACTTGGTTATGCCGAACCTGGTAATCCAAAATTAGACTTAAATGGTTTTGATGCATTTGCCAAAGTAAGAATTTTGTCTGCTTTAGCTTTTAATAGTAAAATTTCTAAACATAATTGTTTAATGGAAGGAATAGAAAAAGTTGAATTAAAAGATATTAAAATTGCAAATCAATTAGATTTAAGGATAAAACTACTGGGAATTTCAGAGTTAAAGAATAATCATCTTTTTGAAACCGTCCATCCATGTTTAGTTAGTAAAAAATCCTATATTGGTAATGTGAACGGTGTAATGAATGCGGTTATTCTTCAAGGTAAACCAGTCGGAGAAAGTGTTTTACAAGGGGAGGGAGCTGGACCAGGTCCTACTTCTTCATCATTACTTTCTGATTTATTATCAATTTTGCGTGGAAATATAAAAAAACCTTTTGGTGTTAGTGTTTCTAAGCTAAAATCTTTAAAACCATATAATGTAAATAATTATGTAAATTCATTATATTTAAGGTTCGAAGTAAAAGATAAGCCTGGTGTATTATCTGAAATAACTAATCGTTTAGCTAAATATAAAATTTCAGTTAAAAGGCTAATACAGAC
>CACDTF010000035.1 GCA_902555665.1 uncultured Pelagibacteraceae bacterium | reverse complement strand
AATCAATCTTCATTTTACAGGTGACTTTCATGCTATTACATCTGCACATAATTTACTATCTGCATTAATTGATAATCATATTTATTGGGGTAACAAACTTAACATCGATGTTAGAAGAGTTGTTTGGAGAAGAGTAATGGATATGAATGATAGATCCTTAAGATCTATCATTGTTGATCTGGGAGGGGTGGCTAATGGTTACCCTAGACAAGATAGTTTTGATATTACAGTTGCGTCTGAGCTAATGGCTATTTTTTGTTTAGCAACAGACCTTAAAGATTTAGAAAATAGAATTGGTAATATTACAATTGGTTATACAAGAGATAAGCAATCGATTTATGCAAAAGATTTAAATGCACAGGGTCCAATGACCGTTTTACTAAAAGAAGCAATAAGACCCAATGTAACTCAAACTCTAGAAAACAATCCTGCAATAATTCATGGTGGTCCTTTTGCTAATATTGCTCACGGTTGTAATTCGGTTATTGCAACTAAAGCTGGACTTAAATTAGCTGACTACGTTGTAACAGAGGCGGGATTCGGAGCTGATTTAGGAGCAGAAAAATTTCTTGATATTAAATGTAGAAAATCTGATCTCAAACCAGATTGCGTTGTTATTGTAGCAACAATTAGAGCACTAAAAATGCATGGAGGAGTTGCTAAAGAAGATTTAAAAAAAGAAAATGTATCTGCACTAAAAGAAGGGATGGTAAATTTACGTAGACATATAAATAATATTAGAAAATTTGGATTACCAGTTACTGTTGCAGTTAATCATTTTATCACTGATACAGAAGATGAAATGAAGACATTATTAGATTTTTGTGAAACTCAAGGAGTAAAAGCTTCTAAATGTACTCATTGGTCAAATGGAAGCGAAGGAACTATTGAATTAGCTAAAAATGTTACAGAAATTTGCGAGGACAAAAAAGATACATTTAAATTTTTATATGAAGATGATCTCCCACTATTCAAAAAAATAGAAAAAATTGCACAAGAAATATATAGCGCCTCTGAAGTAGTGGCAGATACAAAAGTTAGACAACAGTTAAAAGATTTTGAAGAAAAAGGTTACGGTAAGCTACCTGTTTGTATTGCAAAAACTCAATATAGTTTTTCAACAGATCCAAATTTAAAAGGTGCACCCACAGGTCATGTTTTGCCCGTAAGAGAAGTAAGACTTTCTTCTGGTGCTGAATTTATAGTTGTTGTGTGTGGAGAAATTATGACAATGCCAGGCCTTCCAAGAGTTCCTGCAGCCGACTCTATAAAATTAAATGACAAAGGTGAAATAGAAGGTTTATTCTAAATTTAAGTAGTTTAACCAATTCTCTAATTCTCTCATTCTAGAAACTTTATCTAATTTATTATTCTCATTTTCTATATGTTTAATGTGATTATCTATCTCATTCTCATCTTTAAATGCACCTTTTTCTAAAAGTCTTTTTTTTCTGAAAATAATCAAATTGATCATTTTATTATAAGTAATCTCAGGATGGTATTGAAGGCCCCATATATTACAGTTACCAACTTTGAAATTTATTCCTTGAACATTATTAATTGAGTTTGAGGCTAATAAAATTGAATTTTCTGGCATTCTAACTACTTCATCAAAATTAAATGCTGGTGTATTGAATTTTTGATCTTTATTTTTATAGAGTGGATGATTTAAACCAATTTCATTAATTTCTATATTTGAGGCAATCCCTCGATGAGATCCTTTTGTCGCTTTTTTTACCTCCCCTCCTGCTGCGGTCACAGCTACTTGCATACCCCAACATATTGCTAAAATTTTTTTAATTTTTTTCTGACACTCTTTCATAAATTCAATTTGTCTTTTTATTTCTGGGGTATTGTTATAAATATTTAAACTACTTCCGCCCCAAATAAGGCCATCGTAGCTTTCGAGTGCATCAATATTTTTATCGATGTTTTCATCTGATGAAGGATTAACCACGTGGGTTTCTAACTTATCAGTAAAAAACTCTAAACTGTCTTTAAGACTTTCTGTATGTGTTTGAATTCCAGCCTCAGAAAAACTTTGATTTTCTTCTCGTAAGTTTCCTTCTACTATCAATATTTTTTTCATTAAAATAATTCTCCAGAAATGCTTTTTATATACATTTCTTTTAACTCATTTTGACTTAATTTCTTAGGATTTCCTCCTGTAGATGGATCTTCAAATGCCATTAAAGAAAGTTCATCTAAATCAATATTATTACAATCCATCACATCTGATAATTTGTGTGGAATATTTAAATTTTTTCTTAATTCCAAAATCCAATTTAAAAAACTATCAAAATTTTTATTTAAATTAAGATAATCACAAATCGATATTATTTTATTTTCAATTGATGGTTTATTAAATGTTAAAACATAAGGCATAAATATTGCGTTTGATAAGCCGTGATGAACATTGAATTTACCGTTTACTGGGTGGCTCAATGAATGAATTGCTCCCAGTCCCTTCTGAAATGCAGTCGAACCCATTGAAGCAGCTGAAAGTAAATCCATTCTAGCGTTAACATCTTTTCCATTTATAAATGCTTTAATTAATGAATTTTTAATTAATTTCATTCCTTCTATTGCAATACCATCAGCCATTGGATGATATCCTGGTGCACAAAACGCTTCTAAATTATGTGCAAGTGCATCCATTCCTGTTGCTGCTGTTAATCTTGGAGATAAATCTAATGTAAGTAAAGGATCTAAAATAACAATCGAAGGTAACATTTTTGGGTGAAAAATAATTTTTTTTGCACCTGTTTCTTTATTTATAATTGCAGATGCTCTACCTGTTTCAGATCCTGTTCCAGCAGTGGTTGGAACTGCAATAATTTTTGAAATTTTAGAACTATCAGCTCTTGTCCAGTAATCACCAATATCTTCGAAATCCCATAATGGTCGAGATTGATTACACATAAATGCTATAGCTTTTCCAACATCTAAACCACTTCCGCCTCCTAAAGCTATTACGCCATCACAGTCCGAGGTATTATAAACTTTAACACCTTCCTCTACATTTTCTCCAATTGGATTTCCCGTAAAATTAGAAAAGGTAGCTAAATTTTCAAAACTTTTTTTTAATCTTAATATTATATTTTTTGTTAAATCTAAGTTAATTAAATCTTTGTCTGTTACAAATAATGGATTTGAAATATTTAACTCTTTACAGGCTAAGGATAAATCTTCAATTCTATTTTCTCCTATCCACATAGTGGTTGGATAATTCCAATTAATACCCATAACAAAATATAATTTTATTTTTTTTAAAATTGTTAGTAAGATATATTTATAAATTTATTAATGATAGGAAAAATTCTATGTCAAAAGTAGCAATCATAGGCGCTGGTCCTTGTGGACTTTCAATTTTAAGAGCATTTGAACATTTAGAAAAAAAGGGAGAAAAAATTCCTGAGATAGTTTGCTTTGAAAAACAAGAAAGTTGGGGTGGTCTATGGAACTACAACTGGAGAACTGGTTCAGATCAATATGGAGATCCTGTACCTAACAGTATGTACAGATACTTATGGTCTAATGGACCTAAAGAGTGTTTAGAATTTGCTGATTATTCTTTTGATGAACATTTTGGAAAACCAATTCCCTCTTTTCCTCCAAGAGAAGTACTGCAAGATTATATTTTAGGAAGAGTTAGCAAGGGAAATATAAAAAGTAAGATTAAATTTAATACAAGAGTTACAAACACTGTTTATAAAAATGATAAGTTTGAAATTAGCTACCAGGACAAAGTAAATAATAAAGTTTTAAATGATACATTCGATTATGTGGTAGTCTCTACAGGTCATTTTTCTGTGCCTTTTATTCCTGAGTACGAAGGAATGAATTCTTTCCCGGGAAGAATAATGCACTCACATGATTTTAGAGATGCAGAAGAGTTTAGAGAAAAAGATGTAATTGTTTTGGGGAGCAGTTATTCAGCTGAAGATGTAGCCCTGCAATGTAATAAATATGGCGCTAAAAGTGTAACAATCGGTTACAGGCATAACCCAATGGGCTTTAAATGGCCAAAAGGCATGAAAGAAGTTCATTACTTAGATAGGTTAGATGGAAAAAAAGCTATATTTAAAGACGGAACAGAACAAAATGCCGATGTAGTTATCTTATGCACTGGATATCTTCATCATTTCCCATTTTTAGATGAAAGTTTAAAATTAAAAACTCATAACAGATTATATCCACCAAAACTTTACAAAGGAGTTGTGTGGCAAGATAATCATAAACTTTTATATTTAGGTATGCAGGATCAGTTTCACACATTTAATATGTTTGATTGTCAAGGATGGTATGCAAGAGATGTGATAATGGGAAAAATCAAAATGCCTAGTGATGAAGAAATTGATAAAGATATTAACAAGTGGGTTTCGATGGAGGAAAAATTAGAAAATCCTGATCAAATGATTGATTTTCAAACAGAATATACAAAAGAGCTTCATGAGATGTCCGATTATCCTAAAATTGATTTTGAATTAATTAGAAAACATTTTAAAGAATGGGAACATCATAAAGTAGAGGATATTCTAACTTATAGAAATAAATCATTTTCATCACCTGTTACTGGATCAGTTGCACCAATCCATCACACACCTTGGGAAAAAGCGATGGATGACTCGATGAAAACTTTTTTAAATAAATAGAAATTAATAATTTATTTTAAGTTTTTTATTTTTAGTAATCGCATCCAAAAGTGCAATCATCAATGGGATCTTATTTTTACTTATTTTTTTTCTTATATATGGAGCTATTTCATTCGCCAAATCAGCGCCCTCAACAGTGTCGTTTTTCATAAATTTATTTTTAGCATTTTTAAAAGAAAATCCTTTACCCAAATATTCACCCATTTTGCTATTTCTACCTCCAACTGCACTAACATATAAATCACCTAAACCTGCTAGACCTCTGACAGTTTCTTTTTTGCCTTTAAAATGTTGAATTAAATATTCCATTTCATCAAATGATTTTCTAAATAATGCTGAAGAAGTATTGTTTCCTTCACCC
>CACDTF010000034.1 GCA_902555665.1 uncultured Pelagibacteraceae bacterium | reverse complement strand
TTGTAAATGTAGCTGTTAAAAAAATTAGAATTACTAATCCTAATATCTCAAAATTCTTTTTGATTTTAGTTTGGAGATTTTTTAGCATTTATTTTTGAAAGTTATTTAATTAATAGTTTAGGGGTGTATAAAAATCAAAAAAAACCCTTTAAAATACGGCATTTTTATCATTTTTTTTATTCTTAAATGCTTGATTTCCTTTAATTTTAGCCTATAAGCACTGAACTTTCTCAAATAATTATTGTTAATACAATAAATTAGTGAGGATTATTGGGCTTTTTTGCTCAATTAGCTATTTAAAAAGTTAAAATTTAAGAAGAGAAGTGTGGACGGTTAAGGTTACCAAAATTTGTCGTACACACTTCAACATCATATAAGTTTTATTCTTAGAATTTATATGGAAGCTAGTGTGCGCCGTTTTTAAACTTGAGAGTTTGATCATGGCTCAGAACGTACGCTGGCGGCACGCCTAACACATGCAAGTCGAACGAAGTAGCAATACTTAGTGGCAGACGGGTGAGTAACATGTAGGTATCTGCCCTTTGGCCTGGAATAACACGAGGAAACTTGTGCTAATACCGGATAAGTCTTTACAGAGAAAGCTTTATGCACCATTGGATGAGCCTGCACTTGATTAGTTTGTTGGTGGGGTAATGGCCTACCAAGACTGTGATCAATAGCTGATTTGAGAGGATGATCAGCCACATTGGGACTGAGACACGGCCCAAACTCCTACGGGAGGCAGCAGTGGGGAATCTTGCACAATGGAGGAAACTCTGATGCAGCGATGCCGCGTGAGTGAAGAAGGCCTTTGGGTTGTAAAGCTCTTTCGTCGGGGAAGAAAATGACTGTACCCGAATAAGAAGGTCCGGCTAACTTCGTGCCAGCAGCCGCGGTAATACGAAGGGACCTAGCGTAGTTCGGAATTACTGGGCTTAAAGAGTTCGTAGGTGGTTGAAAAAGTTGGTGGTGAAATCCCAGAGCTTAACTCTGGAACTGCCATCAAAACTTTTCAGCTAGAGTATGATAGAGGAAAGCAGAATTTCTAGTGTAGAGGTGAAATTCGTAGATATTAGAAAGAATACCAATTGCGAAGGCAGCTTTCTGGATCATTACTGACACTGAGGAACGAAAGCATGGGTAGCGAAGAGGATTAGATACCCTCGTAGTCCATGCCGTAAACGATGTGTGTTAGACGTTGGAAATTTATTTTCAGTGTCGCAGCGAAAGCGATAAACACACCGCCTGGGGAGTACGACCGCAAGGTTAAAACTCAAATGAATTGACGGGGACCCGCACAAGTAGTGGAGCATGTGGTTTAATTCGAAGATACGCGCAGAACCTTACCAACACTTGACATGTTCGTCGCGACTTTAAGAGATTAAAGTTTTCGGTTCGGCCGGACGAAACACAGGTGCTGCATGGCTGTCGTCAGCTCGTGTCGTGAGATGTTGGGTTAAGTCCCGCAACGAGCGCAACCCTCACTTTTAGTTGCCATCATTAAGTTGGGCACTCTGAAAGAACTGCCAGTGATAAGCTGGAGGAAGGTGGGGATGACGTCAAGTCCTCATGGCCCTTACGTGTTGGGCTACACACGTGCTACAATGGTATCTACAACAGGAAGCAAAACCGCGAGGTTAAGCAAATCCTCAAAAGATACCTCAGTTCGGATTGCACTCTGCAACTCGAGTGCATGAAGCTGGAATTACTAGTAATCGTGGATCAGCGTGCCACGGTGAATGCGTTCCCGGGTCTTGTACACACCGCCCGTCACACCATGGGAGTTGGTTCTACCTTAAGGCAAGGTTTCAAACCCTTGACCACGGTATAGTCAGCGACTGGGGTGAAGTCGTAACAAGGTAGCCGTAGGGGAACCTGCGGCTGGATTACCTCCTTTCTAAGGATGAATGAAAGTCAAATTTCATTCTAAATAATACACAGGCTAATGTTGACCGTCCTCATTTCTCTTCTTAAAGTAGTGTTTCTCTTGCATGGGGGCCGGTAGCTCAGTTGGTTAGAGCACACCCTTGATAAGGGTGGGGTCGAAAGTTCGAGTCTTTCTCGGCCCACCAATTTAGATCTGGGGGATTAGCTCAGCTGGGAGAGCGCCTGATTTGCATTCAGGAGGTCAGCGGTTCGATCCCGCTATCCTCCACCAAACACTTAGTTATAGAAAATAGTAAAAAATTAATAATTAATATCAATATCTATATCCGAACATTAGTAATGTTATTAGCTAATGTTCAAAATAAAAATTTGATTCAACACAGAATTTTTTTCTGTGCATAAATCAAGCGTTTAAGGGCGTGTAGTGGATGCCTTGGCACTGAAAGCCGATGAAGGACGTGATATACTGCGATAAGTTTCGGGGAGCTGTATGTGAGTTTTGATCCGAAAATTTCCGAATGGGGAAACCCACCACTTTATGTGGTACTTTAAACTGAATACATAGGTTTAAAGAGACAACCTGGAGAACTGAAACATCTAAGTAACCAGAGGAAAAGAAATCAATTGAGATTCCGTTAGTAGTGGCGAGCGAACGCGGAATAGGCCAGTAGTTTTGTTAAAAAAATTTGAATAGTTTGGAAATGCTAACCATAGAGGGTGATAGTCCCGTATGAGTAATGTTTAACAAAATTCTTGAGTAAAGCGGGACACGTGAAATCCTGCTCGAATATAGGGGGACCACCCTCTAAGCCTAAATACTCTTCAGTGACCGATAGTGAACTAGTACCGTGAGGGAAAGGTGAAAAGAACCCCTATTAGGGGAGTGAAATAGAACCTGAAACCGCATGCCTACAATCAGTCGAAGCTCTTTTTAGAGTGACGGCGTACCTTTTGTATAATGGGTCAGTGACTTAATTTATTAAGCAAGCTTAAGCCATCTAGGTGTAGGCGAAGCGAAAGCAAGTCTTAATAGGGCGATTAGTTTAATGAATTAGACCCGAAAACGAATGAGCTTACCATGAGCAGGTTGAAAGTTGGGTAACACCAACCGGAGGACCGAACCAGTTGACGTTGAAAAGTCTTTGGATGACTTGTGGTAAGGGGTGAAAGGCCAACCAAATTCGTAGATAGCTGGTTTTCCGCGAAAACTATTTAGGTAGTGCGTTGAATAAATAGACATTTAGAGGTAGAGCACTAAATGGGCTAGGGGGAAGAGATTCTTACCAAACCTAATAAAACTCCGAATGCTAAATGTTGTTCTTCAGCAGACAGACTGTGGGTGCTAAGGTCCATGGTCGAGAGGGAAAGAGCCCAGACCACCAGATAAGGTCCCCAAATTATGATTAAGTGTGAAAGGATGTGGAAATTCCTTAACAGCCGGGAGGTTGGCTTAGAAGCAGCCATCCTTTAAAGATAGCGTAACAGCTCACCGGTCTAATAGAGTTTCTGCGCCGAAGATGTAACGGGGCTAAAATCATATACCGAATCTGTGGATTTGTAATTTTTTCGAAAATTGCAACTGGTAGCGGAACGTTCTGTAAGCCTGCGAAGGGATACCCGTGAGGGATCCTGGAGGTATCAGAAGTGCGAATGCTGACATAAGTAACGATAAAAGAAGTGAAAAACTTCTTCGCCGAAAATCCAAGGGTTTCTGCGCAAGGTTAATCCGCGCAGAGTTAGTCGGCACCTAAGGCGAGGGCGAAAGCCGTAGTCGATGGAAATAAGGTTAATATTCCTTAACCAGATGGTAGTGACGGATCTTGTAAGTTGTGAGTTCTTAATGGATTGAACTTGCCGCGAAAAGGTTCCAAGAAATAGCTCCATCATTAGACCGTACCCTAAACCGACACAGGTGGATTAATAGAGTATATTTAGGCGCTTGAGAGAATGATGTTGAAGGAACTCGGCAAAATACTTCCGTAACTTCGGGATAAGGAAGACCTTCTTGTAGGCAACTATAGGAGGGTGGCACAAGCCAGGGAGAAGCGACTGTTTATCAAAAACACAGGGCTCTGCTAACACGTAAGTGGATGTATAGGGTCTGACGCCTGCCCGGTGCTGGAAGGTTAATGCGGTTGGTGCAAGCTAACTTCTGAAGCCCCAGTAAACGGCGGCCGTAACTATAACGGTCCTAAGGTAGCGAAATTCCTTGTCGGGTAAGTTCCGACCTGCATGAATGGCGTAACGATTTCTCCGCTGTCTCCAACATCAACTCAGTGAAATTGAATTCTCCGTGAAGATGCGGAGTTCGCGTAGTTAGACGGAAAGACCCCGTGCACCTTTACTGCAACTTTACATTGGTATTAGGAAAAACATATTTAGCATAGGAGGGAGACATTGAAGCAAAGGCGTCAGCTTTTGTGGAGTCACCAGTGAAATACCTCTTTTGTTTTTCTTGGTATCTAACTGATTGCCGTCATCCGGCATCAAGACATTGTATGGTGGGTAGTTTGACTGGGGCGGTCGCCTCCCAAATAGTAACGGAGGCGTGCGAAGGTAGGCTCAGAACGGTCAGAAATCGTTCGTAGAGTGCAATGGCATAAGCCTGCCTGACTGTGAGACTGACAAGTCGAGCAGAGACGAAAGTCGGTCATAGTGATCCGGTGGTTCTGAGTGGAAGGGCCATCGCTCAACGGATAAAAGGTACGCCGGGGATAACAGGCTGATACTGCCCAAGAGCTCATATCGACGGCAGTGTTTGGCACCTCGATGTCGGCTCATCACATCCTGGGGCTGGAGCAGGTCCCAAGGGTTTGGCTGTTCGCCAATTAAAGTGGTACGTGAGCTGGGTTCAGAACGTCGTGAGACAGTTCGGTCCCTATCTGCTATGCGTGTAGAAGAATTGAGAGGAGTTGACCCTAGTACGAGAGGACCGGGTTGAACATACCACTGGTGGACCGGTTGTAGCGCCAGCTGCAGTGCCGGGTAGCTAAGTATGGACGAGATAACTGCTGAAAGCATCTAAGCGGGAAACTCACCTCAAAACTAGTTCTTCCTATAGAGCCGTGGTAGACCACCACGTTGATAGGCTGGATGTGGAAGCGCAGTAATGCGTGCAGCTGACCAGTACTAATAGCTCAATTGGCTTGATTTATGCACTG
>CACDTF010000033.1 GCA_902555665.1 uncultured Pelagibacteraceae bacterium | reverse complement strand
AAAATTATTAACTCTTAAAAAAGTTGGATTGGGTTATATAAAAATTGGCCAGCAAGCAACTACACTCTCAGGAGGTGAAGCACAACGTATTAAACTTGCAAAAGAACTTTCAAAAAGATCAACAGGAAGAACGATGTATATTTTAGATGAACCAACCACAGGTTTACATCAACATGATATTAAAAAGCTTTTAGAGATACTTCATACATTTGTTAAACTTGGTAATACAGTAGTTGTAATTGAGCACAATTTAGATGTAATAAAAACAGCAGATTACATTGTAGATATGGGTCCTGAAGGTGGTGTAAAGGGTGGTAATATTGTCGCCGAAGGAAAACCTGAAGAAGTATGTAAAATAAAAGATAGTTATACAGGTCAATTTTTAAAACCTCTTTTAGCCTAGATTAAAGAACTTAAATTTTTTTTAAAATTAGTGTATATTTAAAAGAATCATGAGTAATTTACTGTCTTCATTATCAAAAACTGTTCACACATCATTAGCTATAGCAATATTGTTGTTTCTAGGATTGTTTTATTTAAATGGTGGTATAGCTTTTGATACATTATTCTGGAGCTGGTTGTTTAGATACATACATGTGATTGTTGCAATTATGTGGATTGGATTATTGTGGTATTTCAATTTTGTTCAAATTCCAAACATGGGAAAAATTCCAGATGAACAAAAACCAGCCATTGGCAAAGTAATTGCTCCTGCTGCATTATTTTATTTTAGATGGGCTGCAGCGATAACTGTTCTTTCAGGTTTAATTCTAGCTTATCTTAATGGATATCTTCATGATGCAATGACTTTAAGTATAGGTTCGGGAGTACCTAAACATACAGCTATAGGTATTGGAATGTGGCTAGGAATTATAATGGCATTTAACGTATGGTTTGTTATTTGGCCAAATCAAAAAAGAGCTTTAGGAATGGTTGAAACTGATCCAGAGAATAAGGCAAAGTCAGCTAAAACTGCAATGCTCTTCTCAAGAACAAATACCCTATTGTCACTACCAATGTTGCTAACAATGGTAATAGCTCAAAACTTATATTAAAAAATTAATATTGTAACTCCTTAATATCTTTAAACTGATTTAAACTTTCTGGATTAGCCAAAGCTTCTTTGTTTTTTATTGAATTTCCCTCAATTATATTTTTGACAGCTAATTCAACAATTTTACCACTTTTAGTTCTTGGTATATCGTTTATTTGAATTATTTTTCTTGGCACATGTCTAGGTGATGCATGTTTTTTAATTTGTAATTTTATTTTTTTTAATAAGATATCATTAAGTTGATACTTTGAATTTAAAATTACAAATAAAATTATACGAACATCGTTATCCCAAGATTGTCCAACAACTAAAGACTCCTTAATTTCTTTAAACCGCTCTACCTCAGAGTAAATTTCAGCAGTACCAAGCCTTACTCCACCAGGATTTAACGTTGTATCAGATCTTCCTGATATTATTATTCCATTATTATTTGTTATTTGAGCATAATCACCATGGTGCCATATATTTCTATATCTATTAAAATAAGCTTTTTTAAATTTAGTATCTTTATGATCATTCCAAAATCTTGAAGGCATTGAGGGAAAAGGATTAACACAAACCAATTCACCTTTTTGATTTAAAATTGACTTTCCTTTTTCATTAAATACTCGTACATCCATACCCAAACCTTTGCTTTGTATTTCTCCTGCATGTACAGATTGGTATAAATTTCCCAAAACAAAACAAGAGACAATATCTGTACCTCCAGAAATAGAAGCTAAATGAACATTTTTTTTAATATTATTGTATACATATTTAAAACAATCTGCTGATAATGGAGATCCAGTAGAACAAATAGTTCTAAGTTTTTTTAACTCGTAAACTTTCTTAAAATTTTTTCTTGTTTTTTTTAATGCATCAAAATATTTGGCACTAACTCCAAATAAGGTTATATTTTCTTTATTGGCTATTTTTAAAAGGAGATCATCACGTTTATACATTGGGAAACCATCGAACAATACGATTGATGCTTTTGAGGCTAGAACTGAAATTAGCCAATTCCACATCATCCATCCACATGTTGTAAAATAAAAAACATTATCATTTTCTTTAATGTCACAATGCAATTGATGTTCTTTTAAATGCTGAACTAATACACCACCATTTTTATGGCAAATACACTTAGGTTTACCTGTGGTACCGCTTGAATAAAGAATTGCTAAATCATGTTCAAAATCAAATTTATGAAATTTAAATTTTGAAAAACTTTCCTGAATAATATTACTCCAATAATGCGTTTTGATATTTCTGAATTTTGGAAGTTTTTTTAAATTTAGCTGACCAGGGTAAATAGATATAATTACATGCTTTATAGAAGGAATTTTTTTTATTATTTCAGGAATTCTTTCTAAAATATTAATTTTTTTTCCATTATAAAAATATTGATTAGTAACAATCAAAATTTTAGGTTTAATTTGAGAAAATCTCTCTATAACACCATTAATCCCAAAATCAGGTGAACAAGATGACCATATAGCTCCAATAGCAACAGTACCCAAAAATGCCTCTACTGTTTCAGGTATATTTGGCATATAAGCTGCTATTCTATCTTTTGGCTTAATATTTAATTTTTTAAGATTATTTGAAATATTTTTTACATTTTTATTTAATTCATTCCAATTTCGTATTTCACGATAACCATTTTCACTAATAAAAGTAATTGCTTTCTCTTTTGTATTTTTTGAAAGTAAATTTTCACAAAAATTTAATCTTGAATTTGGTAAAAAAATATTTTTATAAAATTTTTTTGATTTTTTAACTTTAGTTTTTCTTTTAATACCTTTAACTTTTGAGAAATCCCACACACTACTCCAAAAATCACCTTGGTTTTTAACTGACCAATCATGTATTTTTTTAAAATTTTCATTAAAATTTTTATTAAATCTTTTAGATATAAATTTTTCAAATTTAAATAAATTTGAATTTTTTTTTGTTTTATTGGATGGTTTCCAAAGTCTTATATTCATATAATAATTATAATACTTTGAAATAATATAATGAAATTTTAAAAAATTTAATGATTAATTCAACTTATTTTGATCGTCTTCTCTCAAAACTGTTTTTTGAGAAACTCTTAATCTTACTAGAACAGTATTCGCTATATAAATAGAGGAATAAGTTCCAAAAACAACACCTAATATCATAGCAAGTGAAAATCCTTTCAGTATCTCTCCACCAAAAAAATATATAGCTATTAAAGCTAGTAAAGTAGTTGCAGATGTTATGATTGTTCTTGATAAAGTTTCATTAATTGAAATATTTGTTAATTCAAAAATTTTAATATCTGAATATTTTCTTAGATTTTCTCTGACACGATCGAAAATGACTACTGTATCATTCATAGAGTATCCTACTATTGTTAATACAGCTGCTATAATTGATAAGTTTATTTCTAAGCTAAATAAAGAAAAAATTCCAAGAGTTACAATCACATCATGAAACAAAGCTAAAATTGCTCCTAGACTAAATTGCCATTCAAATCTAATCCAAATGTAAATCAACATTAATGCTAATGATAAAGATATTGCTATTACCCCTGATTTTAATAATTCGGCACTAACTTTAGGACCAACATTTTCAACTCTTCTAAAATCATAATTGTTTCCAAAAGATTTATCTAAGTTAGCTTTAATTTCTTGAATAATGTTCTTCTTATTGTCTTTATTTTCAAATTTCACTAAAAAATCAGTATCATTACCAAATTTCTTTACTGAAATATCTCCTAAGTCCATTTGATTAAATCTATCTCTTAATGAACTAACATTTATTTTTGAGTCTGAGGCTCTTAATTCAATTAATGTACCACCTTTAAAGTCTATCCCAAAATTAAGCCCTTTAAATATTAACAATAATAATGAAACAACAATCAAAACTGATGATAATAAATTAAAGTGATTATAATATTTATTAAAAGCAATCATTAAATTAATTTTTCCTTATTCTTATTTCTTGATACATAAATACTGGTGAATAATCTTGCTATAAAATAAACTGAAAATAGTGTTGTAAATATTCCAACACCTAATGTTACAGCAAAACCTTTTACTGGTCCTGAGCCCATAAAAAATAAAATAATTGCAGCTAATAATGTTGTTATGTTAGCATCTAAAATTGCTGTTCTTGATTTGGTATAACCACCGTCAAAAGCCAAAATATTATTTGTCTCGTCTTTTAATTCTTCTTTAATTCTCTCAAAAATTAAAACATTTGCATCAACTGCCATACCTACAGTCAAAATAATCCCTGCAATACCTGGCAATGTTAAAGTAGCTTCGAATAAAGTTAGAACACCCAAAAGAATAAACAAATTAACTATAAGTGTAACATTAGTAATTAATCCAAAAATTTTATATTTTACAAACATAAAAATTATCACCAACATAAAACCAATTGCTAGTGCAATCATTCCTGCATTAATTGAGTCTTGCCCAAGATCAGGTCCTACTGTTCTTTCTTCAATAATTTCTAATGGCGCTGGTAATGCTCCAGATCTTAATAATAAAGCTAAATCGGTTGCAGTTTGAAATGTAAAGCCACCGCTAATCTGACCAGATCCACTTGCTATAGTATCTCTAACAACAGGAGCGCTAATAATTTTACCATCTAAGACAATTGCTAGTTGCTTCCCAATACCAGTTGACGTTGCCTTACCAAACCTTTTTGCACCTACTCTATCTAAAGTAAATGAAACAATTGTTTGGTTAGCTTGAGTGTCCATTTTTGGTTGAGCATCAAGTAAATTTTCACCACTTATTATAATTCTTTTACTAACTGTGGCTTCTTCTAAACCATTTTCAAATTTTAACTTTTCAACACCAAAACGATCATTTTCGTCATTTGTTACAAATCGAAAAGTAAGGTTTGCAGTTTTACCAAGTAATGATTTTATTCTCATCGGATCATCTAATCCAGGTAGCTCTACTAATATTCGGTTATTTCCTCTTTTAAGTATGTTGGGTTCATTAGTTCCAACTTCATCTACTCTTCTTCTAACTATTTCTATAGCTTGATCTTGAGAAGAAGTTTTAAGTTTAATTAAACCCTGTCTTGAAAAATTAACTTTTAGATTTAATCCTGTATCTTCAATTTCTAACTGATGTGATTTAAATCTTGGGTAATAA
>CACDTF010000032.1 GCA_902555665.1 uncultured Pelagibacteraceae bacterium | reverse complement strand
ACTACTGTCATCTTTTGGACCTAGGTCCTCAAATTTAACTTTTTTATTTTTTAAATAATTTTTAATTATCTCTTTTAATTTAAATCCAGCGTGATCTGATGAAATAAATATTTTTTTCAAATTAATTAAATTTGTAATCTAAAACACAAGCAACTAAATGTATTCTATTCTCTTCTCCACCATTAAATGCATTGTGATACTTGGTATTATTTGTAATCCAAACAGAACCATCAGCAGGCATATGTTTCGCAACGTTATCAATAACCATGATGCAGCCAGGATTAGTAATTAAAGGTATGTGTAATCTCGGCTCAGGGTCTCTATGCCAACTTAAAGTTGATCTTGGCTCTTTTAAAAGAATTCTTACTCTACCAAGTTTATATCTAGATGAAAGAGTGTCATATACCTCTTTAAAATAAGTATTTTCATAATCTTTTATAAATTCTGAATATAATGACTCATCAAGTGACTCATCTCTAACAACTTCTTTTCCTGATTTATCAGGTTTTGTCCAATATACTCCTCTAGCCTTGTTACCTTTAATTGAGTCTGGGTCACCAGGTATTTGAGTTAATGATATCGCTCCAAAGTGTGTAACACCAGCATCTTCAAATTTTTTAATTTTAACTATTTGTTGATAAGCCTCTTGTAATTTTTCGATATCAAATTTGATTTCTTGCTTTTGGAAATCACTAAAGTCTAAAACTCTATCTTCCTTTTTGACATTTAAGTCTATTACTTTTGAATTTTCTATCGTCATCTTGATTGCTTTCTACCCTTTTTTTTGTATATGTGTATATTACATTTGTCGCAATTTAAAAGTAAATTAAAACATGATTATTGGTAAATATCCCAATCTTAGACTTAGAAGAACTAGAAAAGAATCTTGGTCAAGAAGACTGATTCAAGAAAATACTTTAAGTCCAAATGACTTTATATTACCTATTTTTTTAATAGAAGGATCTAATAAACGGCAACCAATTTCGTCTATGCCAGGTGTATACAGGTATACTATTAATAGATTGAGCCAAATAGTAGACAGAGCAATAAGAAAGAAGATACCAATGGTTGCACTTTTTCCAAAAACCCAAAATGTACGTAAAGATGAATTGGGTACAGAATCACTTAACGAAAAAAATTTAGTTTGTAGAGCAATTAAAGAAATTAAAAAAAGATACAAAAATCAAATAGGTATTATGTGTGACGTAGCATTAGATCCCTATACATCACATGGTCATGACGGTTTAATCAAATCTAACACAATACTTAACGACGAAACAATTGAGGTTTTGATTAATCAATCATTACTTCAAGCAGAGATGGGTTGTGATGTACTGGCTCCTTCAGACATGATGGATGGCAGAATAGGTAAAATCAGAAAAGCTTTAGATAAAAATAAATTCCAAAATGTTCAAATATTATCGTACGCTGCAAAATATGCTTCAAGCTTTTATGGACCTTTTAGAGATGCAGTTGGTTCTAAAGGTTCTTTAAAAGGGGACAAAAAAACTTATCAGATGGATTATAGAAATTCTGATGAAGCTTTAAGGGAAGTTGCATTAGATATTAAAGAAGGTGCTGATATGGTAATGGTTAAACCAGGTATGCCCTATTTAGACATAATAAAATCAATAAAAGAAAAATTTAAATTACCTGTATTTGCCTATCAAGTATCAGGAGAATACAGCTTAATTGAAACAGCCATAGCGAAAAAATTAATTAATAAAGATGCCATATATGAAAGCTTAGTTGCTTTTAAGAGAGCTGGTGCCAATGCTATAGTAAGCTATTACGCTGATAGAATTGATAAAATAATAAAATAGTTATTTTAACGTATTTAAAAATAGTAACCTGCTATTTGGATAATTTAAATTATTTGGTCTTAGTATGGTTTTATCCAAATAATCACCTACTAATTTCAAACCGCTCAATAAAGTAGCTAGATCATTAACTTCTATATCTTTTTCAATCAAAAAATTAGGAACATATTTTTTTTCATTTAAAGAATTAGCGTAATATACAGTTTTGTTACCTTCTAAATCTTTTTCAACTAAATTTTCAAGTACTAAGTCATATCCTAATATTTTAAGTAACTCCAATTCCCAAAATATATATTTTTTTAACCAATCTTTTTCTTTTAAAATTAAAAATAAATTTTGAATTATAAAATAAACTTTATCATTAGATTGAGACTCTGCTGTTAGTATTTTAATTAAATTCATTGCAGATGTAATACAAGACAACTTTTGTTTGTGATCAAAATATAATGGTGTATAGGCATTTAAAATTTCAATTTTAAAATAACCTATTCTATTTTCATTTTTAGAATTGTAATTAACATGGAGTTTGTTACCAACTTGAAGGTAATTTTTAATTTTTTTTGAAGTACCACCAAATATAATTCCAGATACCTTACCTTTATCTTTTGTAAATAATTCAGCAATTAATGAATTTTCATTATATCTGGTTTTGCTTATTAAAAATCCTTCGTCAGACCAATTCATTTTTTATTTGTATTTTTTAAACATTCTATTGCAGCATTTTGTTCAGCTTCTTTCTTTGATTTTCCAGTAGCTATAAAATATTTTGTATTGGGTAATTTTACTCCAACTTTGAATATAGGTTTGTGTCTTGGGCCAGTATTTGAAATTAATTTATAAGTGGGTAATTTTTTAAAGTTTTTTAAAGTTAGTTCCTGTAACTTTGTCTTTGCATCAATTTCAGTTACTACACTTTTTTCAATATGATCTTGCCACAAATTTAAAATAGTTTTTTCAACAATTGTAAAACCTTTATCAAGGTATATAGCACCAATCAAAGCCTCACAGCTATCAGATATAATTTTATCTTCAATTTTTATTTTTTTATTGTTGGGGTTAAATGTTTTAACGTAACTAGCTAAATTGATTTTTTTTGCTATATCCAAACAGGTTTTTTTGTTCACTAACGATGCAAATTTTTTATCAAGAATACCTTCTTTTTCCTCAGGATAAATTTCTAAAAGCTTTTTTGCTATAACCAAGCCAAGAACTCTATCACCCAGAAACTCTATCTTTTCATTATTTTCATTTGGGTTAAAACTTTTATGTGTAAGAGCTTGGATAAGTAGGTCTTTATTTTTAAATTTTACATCAATTTTTTTTTCTAAACTCTGATAGTTAATTTTCATTAATTAATTTTATTAAATGTTCTATTAAATCTTATTGAGTTATGCCATTTCCAAAATTCAATAAAACTTCCTATTCTTTTGTCAGAAGAGAAAAATATAAATTGAGCTTTTCCTACTAAATTATCTTTATGTACATATCCAACACTTGTTAAATACCTGCTATCTTTAGAACAGTCTCTGTTATCTCCTAAAAAGAAATAATGATCTTTTGGTACAGTAAACACATCAGAATTTTTATAGGTATAATCTTTTAAATAAACAGTATGAAATTTTTTACCATTCGAAAGTTTTTCTTCAAATCTATAAACATCAATACTTTTGTTACCACAGAAAATTGTAGTTTTGTTATTAATTTTAGATTTAAGAATTTCAGAATTATTTAAATATAAATTAGAATCTATAAATTGAATTTTATCACCAGGTAAACCAATTAATCTTTTAATGTAATCTGTTCGATTATCTGCTGGTGTTTTAAATACAATTACATCGCCTCTTTTAGGACTACTAAACATAAGTCTTTTATTTAATATTGGAGGACTAAAAGGAAATGAGTGTTTGCTATATCCATAGGTATATTTTGTTACAAACAGCCTGTCACCTACTAATAAAGTAGGTTCCATGGATGATGATGGAATATAAAATGGTTGTACTAAAAACGATCTAATTATAACTGCAATTATTAATGCATAAATTAAAGTTTTTATATTTTCTGAAAAAAAATTTTTATCTAATTTCATAAAGTTTGAATAATTGCAAATGCTGTTGAATAATTTTTTTCGTCCGAAATTGATAAAAAACATTTAAAATTTTTGATTTTAAAGTTCTTTTGTATGATTTTTGTAATTTTTTTATTTTTAACGTAATAAGGCTTTCCCTTTTTGTCATTAACAACTTCTATATCTTTAAAATTTAAATTCATACGAAAACCTGTGCCAAGAGCTTTAGAAAATGCTTCTTTTGCAGCAAATCTCTTCGAAAAAAAAGCTACTTTATTGTTTACAGCATTAGATTGTTTCAATTCTTTAAATGAATAAATTCTTTTTTTAAATAAAGGATTTTTAATCGATTTTTGAATTCTTTTATTTTCAACAATATCAACACCAATACCAAGAATTTTCATTTATCTTTTTATAATTTTTTTTAAGTTTTTAATTACTTTTGAAAGTCCATCAAATATTGACTCCCCAATTATAAAATGTCCAATATTATACTCCTCAATATCTATTATTTTTGTTAACATTTTAGTGGTTTTATAGTCTAAACCATGACCAGCATGAACTTCTATATTTAAACTTGATGCTATTTTTGCACTTTTTTTAATTCTGTTTAATTCACCAGAATAATTTTTTTTTGACTTAACTAGGTTTGCAAGTTTTCCAGTATGAATTTCAATACAATCAGCATTTAATTTTTTAGCAAGTCTAATGTCATTTGGGGAAGGATTAATGAATAAACTTGTTCTTATCTTTACTTTTTTAAATTTTTTAATAATTTTCTCTAATTTATTAAGATTGTTTTTTATGTTTAAGCCTCCCTCGGTAGTAATTTCTTTTCTATTCTCTGGAACTAAACAGATAAAATTTGGTTTTATCTTAAGTGCTTTATTAACAATTTCTTTGTTCATAGAAATTTCAAGGTTTACAGGTACATTTCTTAAACCACAGATTTTTTTTGCATCAATATCATTTATATGTCTTCTATCTTCTCTTAAATGTATTGTTACGGAATCGGCTCCATAACTAATAACTTTTTTGGCCGCGTATAGTGGATCTGGATGTTTCTCTCCACGAGCATTTCGTAGAGTTGCAATATGATCTATATTTACACCTAACCTTTTCACTTAATAAATCTGCTTCCTGGGGTTGTTATTGGTATAGATTTAAGTTCTGTTGGTAATTTATTTGCTTTATAAGTTGGAACATCAATTTTTAAATGAGATGTTATTCTAGTTTTTATTTTTAAAGATTGTTTGGTTGATCGGTCAATGATAGATGCAAAACCAATTAATTTTGCTTTTGATTTTTTAATCAATTTAACACACTCCAAACTTGATTTTCCTGTAGTGATTACATCTTCTATAATTAATACTCTTGCACCTTTTTTAATATTAAAACCTCTTCTGAGAGTAAATTTACCATTTACCCTTTCGCAAAAAATTGTTTCTTTTTTAAGCAATTTTCCTATTTCATATCCAATAATTACTCCCCCCATTGCAGGAGCTAATATCAAATCAATTTTTTTAAATTTTTTTTTAATTTTATTTGCTAAGGATTTACAAATTTTATCAGCTAAATTAGGGTAACTTAGAAGTTTTGCGCATTGAATGTATTTTGAAGAATGTAGACCTGAGGATAGAACAAAGTGACCTTCTAATAATGCATTAGTTTTTTTTAAAATATTTAAGGATTTTTTGAGTGAAAGCATTTCTTTTTTCTTCGTGTCTAATTATCTTAAATTTTATACTCTTTTGTTTTAGCTCTGCAATAAAATTAGTAAAATTCTTAAGGTTTCTAATAATTAATTTAAATTTAAAATTAATATAATTGGGATTTTTACCAACCATTTCTAAGCTCGATATATTTAATTTATGACTTCCAATGAGTGAGCTTATATCTCCTAATTGACCTGGCTTATCAGGTAATGACATCCACAGAGTGGTATTGTATTTTTTTGTTTTTTCCTCTTTTTGTTCTCCTTTATCATGCCAATATCTTCTTATTGCTGCTCTAGCTTTACCTGTTTTAGTTGTAGGTATCCAATGAAGTGACGGTGAATTATTTTTAGATGTTATAATATTTACTCGATCACCATTT
>CACDTF010000031.1 GCA_902555665.1 uncultured Pelagibacteraceae bacterium | reverse complement strand
CAACAGAACAGTAAGGAGAAAACTTTTTGTTTAAATATTTGACGTAACTTTCAGGTGGAAGATATTTTTTATTAAAATTTTTTGAAATAGCTCTTAACAAACCAATATCTTGGATTGGCCAAATATTAGGACGATTATAAGTAAATAACAAAATCATTTCTGCTGACCATCTTCCAATTTGTCTTAATTGAGAAAGATAAATTATGGCATCCTCATCAGACATTTTTGAAATAAGTCTTGGATTAAACTCTTTACTTAATATTTTTTGGGCTAAACTTTTTATTCCTTTTACTTTCTGTCTACTTAGACCACAACTTTTGAGTTGAATAGTTGATAACTTACTTACTGTTTTTGCATTAATTTTATTTTTACATTTTTTCTTAAATTTTAAAAAAACTGAATTAGCAGCAGCAACGCTAATTTGTTGACCAATTATACTTTTACATAGAGAGAAGAAAACATCTTTTCTTGATATTAGAACAGTTTCTGAAGGAGATTTATATTTTTTAATCAAAGAAGACATAGTTTTGTCTTTTTGAGATAAATATTTTTTTGCTTTATTCCAATATAATGGCGTTTTACTCATGACGTGAAACAGATAGCTTTTTTTTCAAATACATCTCTCTTCTAAATATAATAATAGATGAAACTATAACTAATAAGGCACCTAATAATGTTTTAGAAGTTGGTATTTCGTTCCAAATAAAATATCCAAAAATTATTGCAAATACTAATCCAAGATATTTTAAGGGGGAAACTAAACTAACTTCTGAATATTTGTAAGATTGTGATAACCATAAATTAGCAAGACCACCTAATATACCGACCATAGATAGCAAAAATAAATCAATTAAACTTGGCAAGATCCATCCCTGATAAAAAGATAAAAAACTTAAAAGCATTATCCAGATTTTTATTCGGTTCTTAAGAGATATGGCTCTGTTCAAATTCGGAATGTTGGAACTATAGGTGGCAATATTGCAACTGCATCTCCAATAGGAGATTCATTACCAATTCTACTATCCTTAAATGCAGAGGTTTTAATTGAAAGTTTTAATAAAAGAAAAGTATTACCTTTAAATAATTTTTTTCTTGATTACAGAAAAACTAAATTAAAAAACAATGAATTTATACACTCAATTAAAATACCATTATTTAAGAAAAATATTTTTAAGGCATTTAAGATCTCAAAAAGATTTGATGATGATATTTCATCTGTTTGTGGATCTTTTAATTTTGAGATTAATAATAATAAAATTAAAGAGGTTTATATTGCATATGGAGGTATGGCTGCTGTACCAAAAAGAGCTAAAGCATGTGAGGAAATTCTTAAAAATAAGCCTCTTAGCGTCAATACTTTTGATCAAGCAAAAAAATATTTAGAAAAAGATTTAAGTCCTATTGGAGACATGAGAGCTAGTAAAGAATATAGACTAGAGATAGCAAAAAATTTATTGATGAAATGTTTCGTAGAAATAAATTCTAATAAGTTATCAAGAGTAAATTAAATGAGCAAAGAGAACTATATTGAAGAAATAAGACCACATGATAGTGCCTATAAGCATGTCAGTGGATATGCAGAGTATACCGATGATATTAACGAGCCAAAAAATACAATTTATGGCGCTATTGGTTTAAGTAAAAAAGCCCATGCAATAATCAAAAATATAGACCTAACTGAAGTAAAAAAAAGTGAAGGAGTTATATCGGTAGTTACTCAAACAGATATACCTGGTAGGAATGACGTAGGTCCTGTTTTTGAAGGTGATCCAATCTTTCCAGAAAAAAAAGTAGAGTTTTTTGGTCAGCCATTATTCGCTGTAGCTGCTACAACTACAGAACTTGCTAGAAAGGCAGTATTAAAAGCTAAAGTTACTTATAAAGATTTAAAACCTGTTATTACAATTAAAGAAGCTTTAAATAAGAAGCAATTTTTATTTAAACCTAGAAGAGTTAAAAAAGGTAACCCTTCTAAAAAAATAAAAAATTCAAAAAATAATTTAAAAGGAAATTTTACAACCGGAAGTCAAGAGCACTTTTATTTAGAGGGTCAAGCAGCTTTTGTTATTCCAAAAGAAGATGATAATTTTTTAGTCTATAGTTCAACGCAACATCCATCGGAAACGCAACAATTAATTGCAAAAATGTTTAATCAAAAAAGTAATTCAATAAATGTTGAAGTCAGAAGAATTGGGGGTGGGTTTGGAGGAAAGGAAACAAATTTTATGACAGCGTGTATTTGTGCGTTGTTGGCAAAAAAATCAGGGCAGCCAGTCAAACTAAGATTAGATAGAGATGATGATATAATATTGACTGGTAAAAGACACGAATTTTTATCTGAATACGAAGTTGGTTTTAATGATGAAGGTATTATTGAAGGATTAAAAATAAACTTATCCTCAAATTGCGGAATCTCACCTGATTTATCAGCTGCAATAAATGAGAGAGCTTTGCTTCATATAGATAATGCATATTATATTCCAGATATTGAGGTAATAAATAATCTATGCAAGACAAATATTCCAACTTCGACTGCATTCAGAGGCTTCGGTGGAAATCAAGGGATGATGGCTATAGAAAATATTATAGATAATATATCAAGGTATTTAAAAAAAGATCCTATAGAAGTCAGAAAGAAAAATTTTTATCAAAAAGATAAACGAAATGTAACTCATTATGGGATGAAAATTGAAGATAACGTTATTAATGAAATATTTAAAAATTTAGAAAATAAATCTAATTATAAGAAAAGATATTCTGATATAAGAAAATTTAATGAAAAAAATAGATTTAAAAAGAAGGGTATAGCTATTACACCGTTAAAATTTGGTATTTCTTTTACAACAATTCATTTAAATCAAGCTGGAGCTTTAGTTCACATTTATACAGACGGTAGTGTTTATTTAAATCACGGGGGTATTGAAATGGGTCAGGGTACACACACAAAGATAGCTCAAATAGTGGCTAATTCTTTAGGACTACCCTATAGTTTAGTTCATATTTCATCAACAAATACAGCCAAGGTTCCAAATACTTCAGCTAGTGCCGCTTCTTCAACAACTGATCTTAATGGTGCTGCAGCATTAAATGCAGTAGCAAAGATTAAATTAAATTTAGAAAAATTTATTAAGAAAAAATATAAGATCTATAATCAAGAGGCAGTCTATAAAGATCAATATATAATATTTGGAAATAGACAATTTGAATTTAAAAGCATAATTCAAGAGGCATACTTAAATAGAATTTCTCTTTCATCATCAGGCTTCTATTCAACACCAAAAATTAATTTTGATAAAAAAAAATTTAGAGGTAGACCTTTTTATTACTTTTGTTATGGAGCAGCTGTTTCGGAAGTAACTGTAGATACATTGACGGGTGAAAATATACTGGAAAGAGTAGATATCTTGCATGATGCCGGTAAACCAATTAATCCAGCGTTAGAACTAGGTCAGATAGAGGGTGGTTTTGTACAAGGACAAGGTTGGCTTACAATAGAGGAATTAAAGTGGAAATCAGATGGTCAGATTACAACTTTTTCTCCATCGACTTACAAAATACCTGCAGTAAGTGATATTCCAAAAAAATTTAATGTAGAAATTTTTAAAGAAGGATTAAATAAAGAAAAAGTTGTTAATAAAGCAAAAACAACTGGCGAACCTCCTTTGATGCTGGCAATGAGTGTTTTTTATGCAATTAAAGATGCAGTTGCTTCAATTGGAAATTATCAGTTTGCACCAGAACTTAATGCACCAGCAACACCTGAAAGAATTTTAATGAGTATTAACAAAATTAAAAATAAAATAAAAAATTAAATGGAAGACAAAAAAAAATTTATGGCAAAAGCCATTGAACTTTCAATAAATAGCGCGAATACTTTTGGTGGTCCCTTTGGAAGCGTTATAGTTAAGGATGATAAGATTATTGCTGAGGGTTCAAATAAAGTTACTTCTTCAAATGATCCAACTGCTCATGGAGAAATAGTAGCGATTCGAGAAGCCTGTAAAAATTTAAATACTTTTGATCTTTCTGGATGTGAGATTTATACATCTTGTGAACCTTGCCCGATGTGTCTTTCAGCAATTTATTGGTCAAGGTTAGATAAAATATATTATGCAAACACAAGAGAGGACGCAAAAAATATAGATTTCGATGACTCGTTTATTTATACAGAAATTCCAAAAAAAATTGATGATAGAAAAATTAAAATGGTACAAATGCTTAGAGATGAAGCTTTAAAAGCATTTGAAATTTGGGATAAAAAAGTAGATAAAATTAAATATTGATGGAATTTTTACCTTATACAATAAAATGGTTAGAAGTTATTTTAAGATGGGGCCATGTATTATTTGCAATATTATGGGTAGGTAATAGTTTTTTATTTAATTACTTAGATAATAATTTAAATAAAAATATAACAAGTGATGATATCGATGGTGAAGGATATCTGATGCATTCTGGTTTTTTTTATAAACTTTCAAGGTTAAAAACATCTCCACCTCAAGATTTCTTAAATAGATTAGTAATCTTTAAGTGGCAAAGTTACTTAACTTTTGTAACAGGAATGTTGCTCTTAGTTGTAATTTACTATTATAACGCTGGAGTATTAATGGTTGATAAGCGTGTTCTTTTAATGCCTCCTAGTTATGCAATTATTATCTCACTTTTATCATTGATTGTAGCTTGGTTTATTTATGATCTTTTATGTAAATCAAAATTAATTGAGAATAATATTTTATTTATATCCTTAGGAATAATTTTGTTAGCAGTTGTTTCATTTGGACTTACAAAATTATTTGGACCGAAATTTGCAATTTTAAGTGTTGGATTAATCATTGGTACTAATATGTTTGGTAATGTATTCACGGTAATCATTCCTAATCAAATGAACATAATTAGTAGTAGTGAAAGAGGTGAAAAATTTGATATGAGTCTGTCTCTAGCAGCTAAACAGAGATCAATTCATAATAATTATTCCACTTTTTTAGTTTTGTTTATAATGCTTTCTGGGCATTCGAGCTTTTTAGTTTATCATCAATATAATTGGTTAATATTGTGTGCGATTGCTGTTATTTCTGGTGTAGCAAGACATTATTTTAATTTAAGAGGAAGAAACATTCATAGGTTGTATATTTTAATATCCTCAATAATTGCACTTATCGTTCTTGCAGTTTTAGTTTTATTATTTAAATAAATAGATATAAAAAATTATGTCTGAAAAAATGATTGTCAGCTGGGACGAGTACAACAAAACTGTTGAGAAGCTTGCAATCCAAATTGATGAGAGCGGATATAAACCAACCATATTAATTGGCATTATGCGTGGAGCAGCGCCGATGATAGATGTTTTAAGTAGAATTTTTAAATTAAAATGTGCGTATCTTGCAGTTGAGTCTTACAGCGGCAAGGGAGTAGAGGATGAGCAAGGTGATATTGTGTTTTCAAGAGAAATGAGTTCGATAGCACCTAATATGGGTGGAAAAATACTTTTATGTGATGATTTATCTGACACGGGAATCACTTTTAACAAAAGTATAGATTGGTTAAAAAAATACGAACCCATTAAGGATAAAATAGAAGACATTAAAACCGCAACATTATTTAAAAAAAAGAAATCAACATTTGAGCCAGACTTCTGTGCAAAAAGACTTCCTGATAATCCTTGGATAGTACAGCCCTTTGAGATTTATGAAGAATTAAGGATTGAAGAAATCAAAAAAAAACATCAGACATAAAAAAGGCCAGTTAAAAAACCGGCCTTTTAAAATTTTTAAATGAAAACTGATTACTTAGGTATATCTCCTTCAACACCTTTAACGTAAGTCATCATTCCTGCAAGCATTCCATCATCTGCAGTTTTTCCCTCTGCTACCATTAAATTACCTTTCTGGTCATAAATTGGTCCCGTGAAAGAATGAACTTTTCCAGATGCTAAATCTGCCTGAAGTTTTTTAACTTTTGATCTCAGATCAGCTGGCATTTGTGAATCTAAATCTGATATCACAACCATACCATCCCCAATACCATGCCAAGTATCTTTTTGACTCCATGTACCATTTGCAACTGCTTTAACTCTGTCTACGTAATATGGTCCCCAATTGTTTTCAACTGAAGTTAATACAGCTTTAGGAGCAAACTTGTCCATATCACTTGCTTGTCCAAAAGCATATACTCCAGCTTTTTCAGCCATTTGAACAATAGCAGTACTATCTGTATGTTGAGCAATTACATCAGCACCTTGATCGATTAAAGCTTTTGCTGCCTCTGCTTCTTTACCTGGATCATACCAAGTGAAAGCCCAAACAATTTTAGTTTTAATATTTGGGTTAACTTTTTGAGCTGCTAAAGTAAACGAATTGATGCCTCTGATAACTTCAGGAATTGGAAAAGATGCAACATAACCAATAACATTTGATTTTGTCATAGTTCCAGCAATTGTTCCTAAGATAGTTCTACCTTCGTAGAATCTAGCTGCGTATGTTGAAACATTTGGATGTTCTCTTTTGTATCCAGTAGCATGTTCAAATTTTACATTTGGAAACTCTTTTGCAACTTTGTTAGTTGGATTCATATATCCAAAACTAGTTGTAAAGATAACATCATGACCAGAGTTAGCTAATTGTCTAAGAACCCTCTCAGCATCGGCACTTTCTGGAACACCTTCTACGTAAGTTGTTTTAAATCCGGCAGCTTCAACAGCTTTTCTACCTACATCATGCTGATATGTCCATCCATGGTCACCAGTTGGACCAATATAAACAAATGCTGCTTTAACATCTTTGGCAACCGCAGCTACAGTTAATGTAAATAATAAAACTAAAGAAGAGACGAACGAACGAATTAAAAATTTATGCATAAATTTATTTCCCCTTTTGATTTTTTAATTATTTAAATTTAAATTAAATTATCTAAAAAAAAATGATTATTTTTGAATTAATTGTCTTTATGAAAAGATTTCCCCAATGAACTTGGAGTACTTAGTCTTATTTTTCTACTATCACGAGAAATTACAACTAAAACTATTATTGTAACGATGTAAGGTAGAGCTGTTAAAAATTGCACAGGAATTCTTACTCCAATTGCTTGCATATGAAACTGAATAATT
>CACDTF010000030.1 GCA_902555665.1 uncultured Pelagibacteraceae bacterium | reverse complement strand
AATGCTGATTATTTTCTTTACAAATTTAAAATATCCAACAAAGATAAGAAAAGACTAAAATTGATAGATTTTTTTTATAGAGAAAAAGTAACTATAAACAACTTTACAGAGAAAAATTTGAATAAATTTTTTTATTTTAATGGGCGACAAGCTGTAATAGATATAATTAATTTTAAAATTTTTACCTCAAACAAAGTAGAGAAAAAATTAATCAAATTATTAGATACTTATAAACAGAAAGTAATTCCAACTTTGCCGGTAGGTGCTGATTTACTAATGTCTAAATTTCAAATTCCTGAGGGTAAAACTTTAGGTAATAAATTAAAAAAAATTGAAGAAACCTGGGTTCAAAACGGATTTCAAATTTCAGATAAGCAGGTACAACAAATAGTTAAAAGTTAAATATATTTAACGTCTTTAATTTCAAAATTTTTTACACCAGAGGGTGTATTTATTTCAACTAAATCACTTTTATTTTTTCCAATCAAACCTTTGCCAATTGGTGATTGAAAGAAAATTAGTTTTTGTTTTAAATCTGCTTCATCTTTTCCAACAATTTTATAATTAATTTTTTCACCAGTATCTAAATCTTCTAAATAAACTGTAGATCCAAAAATTACTTTTCCTTCATTGTTTAGTTTTGTAACGTCAATAACATTTGCTCTTGCAATAATATCGTTAATTTCTGTAATTCTTCCCTCGTTATGAGATTGTTCTTCTTTAGCTGCATGATATTCAGCATTTTCTTTAAGGTCTCCATGGGATCTCGCTTCAGCAATTGCAGCTACTATCTCAGGTCTTTTTTTTTCTTTTAAAAAAACTAATTCTTCTTTTAGTTTATTTAATCCGTTTAAAGTTATTGGCTCTTTATCCATATTTTTATTTCCATTTTGCAACCGGAGGTAATGACATCAAAATTCCTTCAACATTACCACCAGTTTGTAGCCCAAATTTTGTTCCTCTATCGTAGAGCAAATTAAATTCTGCGTATCGACCTCTTTTAATATACTGAAACTCTTTATCTTTTAAAGTCCATTTTCTTTTTAATTTTTTTTTGATTATTTCATTAAATAGCATTTGAAATGTAACACCAACATCTCTGACAAATTTAAAGTCATTTTCAAAATTATCATTTTTATAGTCAAAAAATATTCCACCTATACCTCTGGCTTCTTTTCTGTGAGGTAGATAAAAATATTCATCACACCACTTTTTATATTTTTTATAATATTTTTTATTATGTCTATCGCACATTGCCTTTAATATTTTATGAAAGTTTTTCTTCTCTTTTTCATCTTTTATTGCTGGGGTTACATCCATGCCTCCACCAAACCAATTCTTTGTTGTGCAAATAAATCTGGTATTAAAATGCATTGCAGGAATATGGGGATTTTGCAGGTGCATAACTATTGATATTCCTGATGCCCAAAATCTAGGATCTTTACTTGCGCCTGGTATATTCTTTTGAAATTGCTTAGGAAATTTTCCATAAACTTTTGAAAAATTTACTCCTACTTTTTCAAAAATTTTTCCATTTTTAAGAATTCTATATTCACCACCACCCTCATCTTTTTTAATGCTTCTATTCCAAGAAGTTGATTGAAAATTTACTTTATTTTTTTCAATTTTTAAAATATCGTCACATATTGCATTTTGTAACAGCTTAAACCAATTACTTGCTAAGTCTTTTTTAATTGAAATATCCATTTTATATTAATTCAATTTGACGCAAACTTTCTGCCAAAACAATGGCAACAGACGATGCAATATTAAGAGATCTTACTTGATTATTCATTGGTATTTTTAAACGATTTTTAATAATTTTATGAACCTTTTCGGGTACCCCAGCACTTTCTCTTCCAAACAAAATAGTATCATCAGGCTTAAATTTAAATTTAGTATAATTTATTGAACCCTTAGTTGTCATCAATACGATTCTCTGTTTTTTCTTTGCCTCAAAAAATTTTTCTGAACTTCGATAAAACTCTATTTGACTATAGTCCATATAGTCCATAACCACTCTTTTAAAACGTTTGTCTGATAATAGAAAGCCACATGGTTCAATTATTTCTAATTTAGCACCCAAACAAGCACAGGTTCTTATGATTGCAGCAGTATTCTGAGGTATATCAGGCTGATACAAAGCTATTTTGGGTCCTAAAATTGTTGAATTCTGTGTCATTCTTTCAGTAGTAAAATAATTATTTTATATTATATGAATTCGTATATTAACTATTTTAAATCAAAAAGAGATAATAATAAAAGCTACTAAAAGTGTCTGAAAAAAAAACAAAAAGAAGAGATTTTTTATTTACAGCTACCACAGCTGTAGGAGCTGTTGGCGCAGCTGCAGTAGTGTGGCCAATGATAGATCAAATGAATCCAGACGCTTCTGTTAAAGCATTAGCTAGTACAGAGGTCGATGTAAGTTCATTAACACCTGGAAATACATTGACTGTTTTATGGAGAGGTAAACCAGTATTTATAAGAAGAAGAACTCAAGAAGAAATTGATGAGGCAAGAAAAGTTAAGATGGAAGATTTAATTCATCCAGAAAAAGATGAAGATAGAGCAAAAAACCCTGAGTGGCTTGTCATGTTAGGTGTATGTACACACCTTGGATGTGTACCTCTAAATGACAAAGGTGATTATAATGGCTGGTTCTGTCCATGTCATGGATCTCATTATGATACATCTGGAAGAATAAGAAAAGGACCAGCACCTTGGAATATGGAAGTGCCAAAATATGAATTCGTTGATGCAAACACAATTAAAATTGGATAAAGAAAAATGAGTGACCACGATTACAGACCAAAATCGAAGGTAGGACAATGGTTTAATGATCGATTGCCACTATTAACTCTTGCAAATCATTTAACAGATTATCCGACTCCTAAAAATTTAAATTATTGGTGGACATTTGGTGGAATTTTAACTTTTTGCTTAATCACTCAAATTGTTACCGGATTAACTCTTGCAATGCATTACATTGCTCACGCAGATATGGCCTTTGAAAGTGTTGAGCACATCATGCGTGATGTTAACTATGGTTGGTTAATTAGATACATTCATGCAAATGGTGCATCTATGTTTTTCTTAGCAGTCTACATTCATATCTTCAGGTCATTATTTTATGGTTCTTACAAAGCACCAAGAGAAATAATTTGGATAATTGGAATAATTATTTATTTGCTAATGATGGCGGCTGCATTTATGGGCTATGTATTGCCTTGGGGGCAAATGAGCTTTTGGGGAGCAACCGTAATTACAAATTTATTCAGTGCTATTCCATTAGTTGGAGAGGGTATTGTCACTTGGTTGTGGGGGGGTTATTCAGTCGACAACCCTACGTTAACTAGATTTTTTACTTTACATTATTTAATTCCATTTTTAATTTTAGGATTAGTTGTTTTACATATATGGGCTTTACATGTTCCTGGTAACAATAATCCAGTTGGAATAGATATAAAAAAACCTTCTAAAGATACTGTACCTTTCCATCCTTACATAGTAATTAAAGATGGTTTTGCTTTATTAATGTTCATGATTGTGTTTGCTTTCTTTGTATTCTACGCACCAAATATTTTAGGTCACGCAGATAATTATATTGAGGCAAACCCAATGGTAACTCCCGCACACATTGTTCCTGAATGGTATCTCTTACCTTTTTATGCAATATTAAGATCAGTTCCTGATAAATTGCTAGGAGTTGTGGCTATGTTATCTGCAATATTAATCTTAGCGGTTTTACCTTGGTTAGATACTTCAAAAATAAGATCTGCGGTATTCAGACCTTTATATAAACAGTTTTACTGGATACTAGTTGCTGATGTTTTGATACTTGGTTATGTGGGTGCGATGCCAGCTGAGGGACTTTACTTGCTGATAGCACGAGTTGCAACAGCGTATTACTTTTTGCATTTTTTAGTTATTCTTCCTGTTCTAGGCTTTAAAGAAAAAACTTTACCAGTACCTCTAAGTATTACTGAACCTGTTCTAGGTGGTTCACCAAATCTAGCTGCCGCCAGAAATAAAGAGAGTAAAATAGAATAAGGTGAAAAATTTATTTAAATTATTTTCTATAATAATCTTAATTATTACTTCAAATTCAAATTCTTTTGCTGCTGAAAAAGTAGAATATCTAAAAACTGACTGGAGTTTTAAGGGTCTATTTGGAAAATTTGATAGAGCTTCTCTTCAAAGAGGTTATCAAGTTTATACTGAAGTATGTGCCTCATGTCATTCGATGAAGTATTTAAGTTATAGAAATTTAGCAGAGCCAGGAGGGCCAGAATTTTCTGAAGCTCAAGCTAAAGCTATAGCAGCTTCATTTGAAGTAACCGATGGTCCAAATTCAGATGGTGAAATGTTTACAAGACCAGGTAAATTATCTGATAAATTTGTAATGCCATATGAAAATGTAAAAGCTGCCCAAGCAGCAAATGGTGGTGCATACCCTCCAGACATGTCTGTTTTGGTTAAAGCTAGAGGTGGTGGAGTTGACTATATCTATTCCTTATTACAAGGATATGAAGAAGCTCCTAACAACGTATCTTTAGATGACGGAGTTTACTACAACAAATATATGTATGGAAATAAAATAAGAATGGCTGCTCCATTATCAGATGGATTAGTAGAGTATGGTGACGGAACAAATGCAACAGTAGAACAGATGTCAAAAGATGTAACGACCTTCTTAATGTGGTCAGCTGAACCTCATTTAGAATCTCGACATCAGATGGGTTTTAAAGCGATTGTTTATTTAATTATTTTAACTGTTTTAGTTTATTTTAGTATGAAAAGAATATGGTCACGTGTTGAATCTGAAGTTTAATACATCTCCATCTTTAACAATATAGTCTTTACCCTCTAATCTCATTTTTCCGTTAGCCTTAGAATTTACCCATCCATCATTGGCTACAAAATCCTCATAAGATATAGTTTCAGCTCTAATGAAACCTTTTTCAAAATCTGTATGAATTTCTCCTGCTGCTTTAGGAGCAGTACAATTTTTTTGTATTGTCCACGCTCTTGTTTCTTCAGGTCCAGAGGTAAAATATGTTTCAAGTTCTAATATTTTATAACCCTTTTGAATCAACATACTTAAACCTGTATCTTTTAAACCTATCATATCCATATAATTTTTTTTTTCATTTTCTGCTAATTCATTTATTTGGTTTTCTATGTCTGCGGAAACAATCAGGGTGTTATCTTTTCCAAATTTTTCGATGAAGTCTTTAGTATACTTATTTCCATCCTGTACGCTTTGCTCATCTACATTACAAACAAAGATCTTTGGTTTTATTGACAAAAGACCACTTTGATTAAGTTGTTTTGTATCAAATTGAGAATTTAATATTGATATATCTTTATCATTATTAATGCAGTCTAATGCAATCTCTAAAATCTTAAGCTGGTCTTCGTCCACATTTTTTTTATTATTTTTTTCAAGTCTTTTTTGAATAGATTCAAGGTCAGCTAGCATCATCTCAGTTTCAATAATCTCAAGATCTCTTATTGGGTCAACGTCAGGATTAACATTTTGAATATCGTCTGAGTCAAAGCATCTAATCATATGAATAACTGCATCAACTTCTCTTATGTGGGACAGAAATTTATTGCCTAATCCTTCGCCTTTAGATGCTCCCTTCACAAGACCAGCTATATCGACAAATGAAATAGTTGTGTTTATTGTTTTTTTTGATTTTGAAACTTCAGATAATTTGTTCAATCTTTCATCTGGAACAGGTACTACTCCCACATTAGGATCTATCGTACAAAATGGAAAATTTGCAGCCTGGGCTTTGCTTGAGTTTGTTAGAGCATTGAAGAGTGTAGATTTACCTACATTAGGCAAACCAACAATTCCACATTTAAAACTCATTATTTATTATTTACAGTGCTAGAGAATAAATCTAATTTTTTGTCGATAAGTATTGAAATAGAATCTGTGATGTCACTGGTAATTTTTTCCAATCCGAGCATTTCATCCTCATCAAAATTTTGAAGAACAAAATCACTAACTTCCATTTTATCTTTTGGTTTACCAATTCCTATTCGCACTCTTGAATAATCTTTACCAATAAATTTATCTATTGATGCAATTCCGTTATGTCCTGCATCAGAGCCACCAAATTTTGCTTTTATTTTTCCAAATTCTACATCTAGATCGTCATGAAAAACGATAACATCCTCAGCATCTATTTTGAAATATTCAATTAATTCTCTAATACAAATTCCAGAATTATTCATGAATGTTAAAGGTTTGATAGCATAAACTTTTTGGTCTCCTACATTTCCAGTTGTAAGAAGTCCTTTGAATTTTGGTTTTTGTTTTGAAAGTCCAAATTTTTTGTTTATTGCATCTATAATTTTGAAACCAATATTGTGCCTATTGTTTTCACTGTCTGGGGTTGGATTGCCTAATCCTACAAGTAAAAGCATAAAATATTAATATTGGAGGATAAAATTCAATTTTAATTAACTTATTTTTTTTCTTCAGCAGGTTTTTTATCTTCACCTTCTTTTTTATCACCTTCAGCTGCTGGCTTATCTCCACCTTCAGCTGCTGCTGCTTCTGCTCCTTCAGCACCTTCACCCTCAGCCGTCTCAGCCTCTGCAGGTTTTTCAGGTTCTTTCATAACAGTCGGAGCTGCTAGTGTTGCAATTACGAAATCTCTTCCTTGAATTGTAGGAGTAACGTCACTGTCAAGATTTATAGAAGAGATCTTAAAACTCTCTCCAATATCAACTCCATCAAGATCTATCACAAGATTTTCAGGAATTTTTTCGCTTGGACATTTTAGCTCAACTTTTCTTCTTACAATGTTTAAAACCCCACCTCTTTTCAAACCAGGAGATTTTTCATGATTTAAAAATTTTACTGGAACTTCAATTCTAACTTTTATACCTGAAACTATTCTTAGAAAGTCTACATGAATTGGTTCATCTGAAATAATGTCATATTTTATTTCTCTTGGTAAAGCTTTTTGAGGTTTACCATCAACATTTAAAGTTATGATGCTTGATAAAAAGTTTTCTTTTTCAATTAGTGTCTTGAGTATTTTTTTAGATATTGAAATTTTCTCGTTTTGAGCCTCTCCACCATAAATTATAGCAGGCACATTACCATTATCTCTTAATGAATTTAATTCACCTTTAGTTTTGGTATTTCTGATGTTGGCGTCTAATGAATTCATAAAAACAAGGGTTTTTAGCTCAAGTTACTTAATAACTCAAGGTATTTATTTGAATAAATCTGATACTGAGGTTGAATTAGATATTCTTTTAATTGCTTCTCCCATAAGCCCTGAAATTGACAGAACCTCAATGTTTTTAACACCTTTAGTTCTGCTCATGTTATCGATTGTATCAGTTATTACTAAATTCTTAATTACTGAATTTTTAATTTTTTTTACAGCTGCACCGCTGAGTACACCATGAGTTATATAGACATAAACTTCTTTAGCCCCTCTATCTTTAAGAGCTTTAGCTGCATTTACTATTGTTCCACCAGAATCGATTATATCATCTACAATTATACAAGTTTTACCTTTTACATCTCCTATGACATTCATGACTTGAGATTGACCTGGTTTAGGTCGTCTTTTATCTACAATGGCTAAGCCAACATTTAAGAGCTTACCTAGTGCTCTTGCTCGCTCAGTTCCACCCACATCTGGAGCAACGCAAATAAGGTTTTTACTTTTTATCTTTTTTTTTGCATGTCTTGCAAAAATAGGTGTTGCAAATAAGTTGTCGACTGGAATATCAAAGAAACCCTGAATTTGACCTGCATGTAAATCAACAGTAACTACTCTGTCAGCACCCGCTTTTGTAATTAAGTTTGATACTAATTTTGCAGAAATTGAAGTTCTAGGTACTACCTTTCTGTCTTGTCTAGCATAACCAAAATATGGAATTACGGCAGTTATATTTTTTGCAGAAGATCTTTTTAGTGCATCAATACACAACAAAAGCTCCATCAAATTATCATTAGCAGGTGAAGATACAGATTGAATAATAAAAATACTGTT
>CACDTF010000029.1 GCA_902555665.1 uncultured Pelagibacteraceae bacterium | reverse complement strand
AAACATCAGGTAAAAAATGCATCTCATATGTGATTACACCATCACCCTCACAAGCCTCGCATCTACCTCCTTTAACATTGAAAGAAAATCTTCCCGGTTTATATCCTCTTGTTTTGGACTCAGGCAGGCTTGTAAACCAATCTCTAATAGGCCCAAAGGCTCCTGTATATGTTGCTGGATTTGATCTTGGAGTTCTACCAATAGGAGACTGGTCAATATCAATTATTTTATCAATTAATTCTACTCCTTTATAACCTTTAAATGATTTAGGTGCTTTTCTTGCTTTATTATTTAAAGTTAAATTTAAGGCATGAAATAGAGTTTGTAAAATTAGAGTGGATTTTCCACTCCCAGAAACACCAGTAACACATGTAAAAGTTCCAGTTGGTATTTTGAGATTTACATTATTTAAATTATTTCCACTTGCACCGTTAATTTCAACAAATCTTCCATTTTTGGCCAAGCGTCGAGTTTTAGGAATCTCAATAGTTTTTTTATTTGCTAGATACTGGCCTGTAATACTATTTTTGTCTTTTTTTAAATCTTCATATGAACCTTGAGCTGTTATCTGACCGCCATTACTTCCAGCTTCAGGGCCAAGATCAATAATATGATCTGCATTTTCCATTGTCTCGGTGTCATGCTCAACAACAATGACTGTATTGCCAAGATCTCGTAATCTTTTTAATGCATTTATAAGCTTCACATTATCTTTTTGGTGCAATCCAATTGAAGGCTCATCCAAAACATATAATACACCTGTTAAACCAGATCCAATTTGTGAAGCTAATCTTATTCTTTGAGCTTCACCTCCTGATAATGTTCCGGATTCTCTTGACAGTGTTAGATAATCTAATCCAACATTAAGTAGAAAATTTAATCTTTCATTAATTTCTTTTAATACATGTTCTGCTATTTTAAATTGTCTTTTATCAAGGTTATTTTCTAAATTTTTAAACCATTCTGCTGCATCTAAAATAGATTTTTTTGTTACTTCACTAATATTAAGATCATTAATTTTTACACATAATGCCTCTTCTTTTAATCTATCACCATTACAGGCTTCACAAGCGGTATCAGATTGATATTCAGCTATTGCTTCTCTTTTCCATTCGCTATCAGACTCTAAAAATCTTCGTTCAAGATTATTAATTACACCTTCAAAGGTTTTTTTATAAGAATATTTCTCGTATCCATCATCATAATTAAATTTAATCTCATCTTCATCTGAACCATAAAGAATAATATCTTTTATTTTTTTAGGTAATTTTTTCCATTTTTCATTTAAAGAAAAACCATAATGTTTTGCCAAAGATGCTAAAGTTTGAGCATAATATAATGTGGTTGATTTTGACCAAGGTTCTATTGCTCCATCTGCTAAACTTTTTCTTTCATCAGGAACTACTAAATTTGGATCAACATTTAATTTCATTCCAATTCCCTCACATTCCTCACATGCTCCATAGGGGCTATTGAATGAAAAAAGTCTTGGCTCAATTTCTTCGATCGTAAAACCACTTTCAGGGCAAGCAAATTTTGTTGAGTAAATTAATTTTTCAATTTTTCTGAATTTTTGAGGAAGTGTTTCATCTTCATATTCTACAAAAACTAACCCATTAGCTAAATTTACTGCTGTTTCAATACTTTCAGCTAATCTGTTCCCAAGTTTTGAATTTAAAACTATTCTATCGACTAAGACTGAAATATCATGTTTAAGTTTTTTATCTAAATTAGGTGATTTTTCTATATCATATAAAACATCATCAATTTTAATTTTTCTAAAACCTCTTCTTTTGTAACTTAAAATATCTTTTCTATATTCACCTTTACGCCCTCTTACCACTGGAGCGTAAATATATATTGTTGATTTTTTTGGTAATTTTTTAACTAAATCTACTATTTGCGTAATGGTTTGTGAGGTTATTGGTTTTCCTGTAAATGGTGAGTAGGGGATTCCTGCTCTAGCATACAATACTCTCATGTAATCATAAATTTCTGTTACAGTTGCAACAGTAGATCTTGGGTTTTTTGAAGTATTCTTTTGTTCTATTGCAATAGCAGGACTTAATCCTTCAATTAAATCAACATTTGGTTTTTTTCATTTTATCTAAAAATTGACGTGCATATGCAGATAAACTTTCAACATATCTTCTTTGACCCTCTGCGTAGATTGTATCAAAAGCTAAAGATGATTTTCCTGACCCTGATAGACCCGTAATGACCACAAATTTGTCTTTTGGAATCTCTACAGTAACATTCTTCAAATTATGTTCTTTAGCGCCCTTTATAACTATCTTTTTCATCATAATTTTAGTTGCTTTGAGTTAATAAAATTAATATTCAGAAGAATTGTGATATAATTCTAATTAACTAATTTAACAAATATTAAATATTATGGCTGGAAGTTTAAATAAAGTATTATTAATTGGTCGTTTGGGCGCAGATCCTGAAATTAAGCAAATGGTTAATGGCAAAAGTGTTGCTAGATTAAGCCTTGCAACGAGTCAATCCTGGAAAGATAAAAACACAGGTGAGAGAAAAGAAAAAACCGAGTGGCACCGTGTAGTTGTATTTAACGAAGGTTTAGTAAATGTTGTTCAACAATATTTAAAAAAAGGTGCTCAAGTTTATGTTGAGGGACAAATTACTACAAGAAAATGGAAAGATGAACAATCAGGTCAAGATAAGTACTCAACTGAAATAGTTATACAAGGATATAATTCTTCACTCACAATGTTAGGTGGAGGAAATTCTGGCGGTGGAATTCAAAATGACACAACTCAACAAAATAACATTGAGGATTCTTCACAAGCGTCAGATATGGATGATGAAATTCCATTTTAATTTCTATGAAAAATACTGAAGAGTTTAAAGATAAAAATATAAAATTAATCTCAATGCATGATGAGATGAGCTCATCATATCTTTCTTACGCAATGAGTGTAATTGTAAGTCGTGCATTGCCTGATGTGAGAGATGGATTAAAACCTGTTCATAGAAGAATTTTATATGCAATGTATAAAGGTGGATACGACTGGTCTAAACAATTTAGAAAATCTGCAAGAATAGTTGGAGATGTAATTGGTAAATATCATCCTCATGGTGATCAGTCTGTCTATGATGCTTTAGTTAGAATGGTTCAAGATTTTTCTATGAGTCTTCCATTAATTCAAGGTCAAGGAAATTTTGGTTCTATAGATGGTGATCCTGCTGCAGCAATGAGATACACTGAAACTCGATTATCAAAAGTTTCACAATATTTAATTGATGATATTGAAAAAAATACAATTTCCTTCAAAAGCAATTATGATGAAACTGAAAAAGAACCTAGTGTTTTACCAGCACAGTTTCCAAATTTATTAGTAAATGGAGCTGGCGGTATTGCTGTTGGTATGGCAACAAGTATACCTCCTCACAATTTAGGTGAAATTATAGATGGCACTTTGGCCCTAATAGATAACAAAGACATAAAAATTAAAGAATTGATGAAACACATACCTGGTCCAGATTTTCCAACTGGTGGTGTAATTATAGGTAAAGATATAATTAAACAAGGATATAACAATGGAAGAGGATCCTTTAAAATTAGAGGTGAAATCTCAATTGAACAACAAAAAAATGGACGTGAAAGACTTGTAATAAATTCTATACCTTATCAAGTAAACAAATCTGTATTAAACGAAAGGATTGCTCAATTAGTAAGAGAAAAAAAAATTGAAGGAATAAGAGATATTAGAGACGAGTCTAACAGAGAGGGTATTAGAGTAGCAATAGATTTAAGAAATGGTGTAGAACCAGAAACCATAAAGAGACAATTATATAAAAATACTCAGATAGAGAGTTCATTTGGTTTTAATACTTTAGCGATTGTTGAAGGAAAACCTCAAACTTGTACACTAAAAGATTTTTTATCTAATTTTTTAACTTTTAGAGAAGATGTAGTTATTAAGAAAACTAAATTTGATCTTCAAAAAGCAGAGGAACGTGCTCATATATTAATAGGATTATCTGTTTCAGTTGAAAATTTGGATAAAATAATAAAAATTATTCGATCATCTAAAACACCAGATGATGCTAAAGTATCAATTTTAAAAACCAAATGGAAAATAAATAAATCACAAAAATTAATTTCTTTAGTAGAGGGAAAAAAGGGCAAAAATCTTTATTCTTTATCTGAACCACAAGTTTTAGCTATTTTAGAATTAAGACTTCAAAAATTAACTGCATTAGGAATAAATGAAATCGAAGTTGAAATTAAAAAACTAGCTGAACTAATCACTAAATATAAAAAGATTATTTCATCAAAAAAAGAACTTTTAAAAGTAATTAGTGATGAGTTAAAAAATATTAAAGAGAAATTTTCTATTCCAAGAAGAACTAAAATTATAGATGCTGTTTTAAATTATGATATTGAGGAAACTATCCAAAAACAATCAGTAATAATTACAGTTACATTGCAAGGATACATTAAAAGAGGTTCTTTAGATGGAGTAAAAAAACAAAAAAGAGGTGGTAAGGGAAAATCAGGCATAACAACTAGAGATCAAGACTCTGTTGTTCAAACACTTTCAGTAAATACTCATACTTCAGTTCTCTTCTTTTCTACCGAGGGTTTAGTCTATAAGATTAAAGCATGGAAAATCCCAGAGGGTTCATCATCATCTAAAGGTAAGTCTTTATTTAATATTTTACCCTTAAAGAGTCACCAAGCTATAAGCTCAATTATGCCAATGCCTGAAGAAGAAACAGACCTAAAAAATTATCAAATAATTTTTGCTACCGCTCAAGGAAAAGTAAGAAAAAATAGTTTAGAAGATTTTTCATCAATTAATGCATCCGGAAAAATTGCAATGAAATTAGATAATAATGATAAAATTGTAGGTGTTAAAATTTGTAAAGATGATCAAGATGTAATTTTAAGCACAAAATTTGGAAAATGTATTAGATTTGAAGCTAAGAAACTAAGAGTTTTTAAAGGCAGATCTTCTAAAGGAATTAAAGGCATAGAGTTAGCATCAAATGATCAAATAGTATCTTTATCAGTTATTGATAATGATAAAATTAATAAAAACGGAAAAAAATCAAAAGATGAAAAATCTGAATTAAAAGCAAAAGAGAAATTTGTTTTATCAATAAGTGAAAATGGTTATGGAAAAAAGACTTCTCATATTGATTACAGAGTTACTAACAGAGGTGGAAAAGGCATTATAGGAATAGTAAATTCACCAAGAAATGGGAATATTACTTCATCTTTTCCTGTTTTTGAAGGTGATGAGATTTTAATTTCTACTAACAAAGGTAGGGTTATAAGAGTTGCAGTTAAAGAAATTAGAACTGCAGGCAGAAATACGCAGGGTGTTAGAATTATTAAGTTATCAGGAGAAGAAAAAGTTGTTTCGGCTATTAAAATTGATGATAATTTAATTTAATGAGTAAAATTGCAATTTATCCAGGAACATTTGATCCAATCACTTTTGGACATATTGATGTCATAAAAAAATCACTAAAACTATTCGATAAAATAGTTGTTGGTGTTTCTGATGAAAGTAACAAAAATTATCTATTTAGTTCTGAAGAAAGAATGGAAATAGTAAATAAAGCTTTATTTAAAGATCTAAAGTTAAATAGGAAAAAAATAAAAGTAGTGTCATTTGGCTCTTTAACCACTGATTTATGTAAAAAATACAAATCAAACATTATTTTAAGAGGATTAAGAGCTGTATCTGATTTTGAATATGAATTTCAATTAGCTGGTATGAACAGAAAATTGAATCAAAATATTGAAACAATTTTTTTAATGTCTGATGTAGAAAATCAAATTATTTCATCTAAATTTGTAAAAGAGATTGTTAAATTAAAAGGTGATATTAAAAAATTTACTACCAAAAGCACGATCAAGTCTTTAAAAGAGAAATATGAATAAAATTTTTATTAAAATACTTATTTTGTTTTTTTTTATTACCAATCAATCAATAGCTGAGGAGAATATAATGATATTAAAATTAAAAGATGGTGACGTTAAAATTGAGTTGTTTGAGGATGTTGCGCCAAATCATGTTAAAAGAATTAAGGAACTAGCAAATAGTGGTAAATACGATAACGTTGTTTTTCATAGAGTTATTGACGGATTTATGGCTCAAACAGGTGATGTAAAATTTGGAAATTCAGAATCAAAAGATTTTGATCTTAGAAGAGCTGGAATGGGTGGATCAGATTTTCCTGACTTAGAGCAAGAATTCAATAGTCTACCACATGATAGAGGAACTTTATCGATGGCAAGAGCTCAAGATCCAAATAGTGCAAATAGTCAATTTTTTATTTGTTTTCAGCCAGCTCCTTTTTTAGATCGTCAATATACAGTTTTTGGAAAAGTGATCGAGGGAATGGAATTTGTTGATAAAATAAAAAGAGGCGATCAAAATAATAACGGTGCTGTAACTGATCCAGATAAGATTATTAGTTTCAAATCTCAATAATTTTATTAATGGCATTAAAAAAATTTGCCTTTAACGTTTTAAAAAAAGATAAATTTGCTAGGTGTGGTTTAATCGAAACACATCGTGGCAATATACAAACTCCAGCTTTTATGCCTGTAGGAACACAGGCAACTGTAAAAGCTTGTACAATAGACGATATTAAAAAAACAGGATCTGAAATAATACTTTCAAATACTTATCACCTAATGATACGTCCTGGTGTTGAAAGGATCGAGTCTGCTGGTGGACTTCATAATTTTATGAATTGTGATTTACCCATTTTAACTGATTCTGGTGGTTTTCAAGTAATGTCTCTCTCAAAATTAAATAAAATTGATAGGGAGAAGGGTGCTATTTTTAACTCACACGTTGACGGTAAAAAATTTTATTTAAGTCCAGAGGAGAGTATAAGAATACAATTAGGTTTAAATTCAGATATTGTAATGATTATGGATGAATGTCCAAAGAAAACTAATGATTATAATATTATAAAAAAATCAATGGATTTATCAATTTACTGGGCTGAAAGATCTAAAGTAGCTTTTGGAAGCAATCCTCATAAAGCTTTATTTGGAATTGTACAAGGAGGTTTATTTAAAGATTTAAGACTTAAATCACTTGAAAAATTAGTTAAAATTAGTTTTGATGGTTATGCTATTGGAGGATTAGCAGTAGGTGAGACACAAAATGAAATGTTTAATGTTTTAGATGATATCAAAGAATACTTACCTGTAGAAAAACCTCACTATTTAATGGGTGTTGGAACGCCATCAGATATTTTAGGCGCTGTTAAAAGAGGTATAGATATGTTTGATTGTGTGCTACCTACCAGATCTGGAAGAACGGGTTTAGCATTTACATGGAACGGTAGGGTAAATATTAAAAATAATAAGTATCAAAATGATAATACTCCACTTGATCCTAACTGTGAAAATCTTAACTTAAATAAATATTCAAAAAAATTATCTAAATCATTTATTCAATACTAATGAGATATTAGCCTCAATGCTTTTGACGCTACATAATATTAATTTTTATCAAGAATTAATGTCACAAATTAGAAAAAATATTAATTCTGGCACATTTGATGATTTTCATAATAAATACATAGATAAGTTGTAGTTAGGAGGAACTGTGCCATTTTGTATGAATAATCATGTCAAATTACTTAATTTAGCAACCTTAATTGATCAAAACTTTTAAATTCAACGAATTGAAAAATAAAAATTTATCTGTATACACACAATATTCATTTAAAAAAAATGAATCAATTTTGTGGGCCGTTAGCTCAGTTGGTAGAGCAATTCCCTTTTAAGGAATGGGTCGATGGTTCGAGTCCATCACGGCTCACCATTAATTGATTTAACTTATCTCAATTGGTGGGTAGTCTAAAATAACATCATTCATTTTTTCATTAAGATCTTTTATTCTATTATCTGAAGATGGGTGTGTGCTCATAAATTCAGGAGGTTCTTTACCTTTGTTTAATTCTTTCATTCTTTCCCAGATCTTAACTGTTTCACGAATGTCATATCCAGATAGGGATGAGAAAATCATTCCTAAATAATCAGCTTCGCTTTCTTGTTTTCTGTTAAAAGGATTTAATAAGCCTATCTGAGTTATTAAACCTACAGTATTCATTCCTGTAGTTCTATTTACTTGAGAAAGCTTTCCACCACTAAAAATGTCAATTAATTGAGCACTTGTATTAACAAGAGTTGCTCTACTTGCTCTTTCAACAGAATGTTTTGCAACAGCATGAGCTATTTCATGTCCCATCACAGCAGCTAAACCATCTGTATTTTTAGTTGCCTCTAGTATACCTGTATAAACTGCTATCTTGCCTCCAGGCATACACCATGCGTTTCTTACTTTTTTTCTATCAATTAAAATATACTCCCACTCAAAATTTAAAGTTGGATCTTCTAACCCAGCTCTATAAAAATACTCAGAAATTGAGTTTTCCATTCTTTTACCAATTTCTTTAATTTCATTAAGAGTTTTTGTGTCATCACTCATTTTTTCTTTTTCTTTTATTTTTTCATAAATCTTAGCAGCTTGAGCATTTAATTTTGCCTCAGAAACAATTTTTAATTGTTTTCTGTCAGTTATAGGTGCAGTAGTACAAGAAGATAGTAATAAACTCCCACATCCACAGCCCATATAAGATAAGAATTTTCTTCTATTCATAATTTAAAAATTTGATATTACTAGAATAACATGAATCTTAATAACAAAATATTAATAGTATTATTTATTATTTCAATATTGTTTGTTATTTACGCGAGTTACAGTTAATGTTATAATTTTATGGCTAAAAAAAAGTAACAAAAAATCATTTTCTTTAACTCTTAGAAATTACTTTATTACTGGAGTTGTTGTTTTAATACCAATAGGTTTCACATTATATTTAACAAAAATTTTAATAGGTATATCATCAAATTTAATTCCTAAAAATATTAATCCAAATAGTTATTTGCCGTTCAATATTCCTGGTGTTGAAATTATCATTTCTATTTTACTTATAACTATTGTTGGAGGACTTTCGTTATCATTTTTTGGAAGAAGAATTCTTAAACTTATCGATGATTTATTTAAAAGAATTCCATTTTTAAGAACTGTCTATTCAGCAATTGTTCAAATGACTGAAACTTTTTCAAAAAAAGACGATGGTAAAAAAGTGTTGTTTTGGTTGAATATCCAAGGAAAGGA
>CACDTF010000028.1 GCA_902555665.1 uncultured Pelagibacteraceae bacterium | reverse complement strand
AGTGCTGATCTTTTTTTTCTAACAATTTCTTCAGAAGTTTTAGTTAATTCTGAAAGTTTTTTATCCGAAAATCCTATCGATTTTATTCTATTAAATTCTGAAAAATCCCTAGGAAGTCCTTTAGTTTCTAACTGCGTTTCACAATCAACTATCTCTTTAATTTGTTCTAAAAACCAAGGATCAATTTTAGATAAATGATATATTTTCTTTAAGTCTATTTTTTTTCTAATTGCTTCAGCGACTAGCAATATCTTATTTGGAATAGTTTTTTTAAGTTTCTTTTCAATTTGCTTCTTATTTAAATCAAAAATTCTATCTAAACCTGAAAAACCAGTTTCAAGAGATACTAGCGCCTTTTGTAAAGATTCTTTAAAGTTTCTTCCAATAGCCATTGCTTCACCTACTGATTTCATTGATGTTCCTAAAGTTGCAGGAGAAGTAGAAAATTTTTCAAATGTAAATCTTGGAATTTTTGTCACCACATAATCTATACTTGGTTCAAATGATGCAGGAGTAACTTTAGTTATTTCATTTTTTAATTCATCCAGAGTATAACCAATCGCTAATTTTGCAGCTACTTTAGCAATTGGAAATCCAGTTGCTTTTGATGCAAGTGCTGATGATCTTGATACACGTGGATTCATTTCAATGACAACCATTCGACCATTTTTAGGATTGATAGCAAACTGAACATTTGATCCTCCAGTTTCAACTCCAATTTTTCTCAAACATGCAATAGATGCATTTCTCATTACTTGGTATTCTTTATCTGTAAGTGTAAGAGCTGGTGCAATTGTTACTGAGTCACCAGTATGAATTCCCATTGGATCTATATTTTCAATCGAGCAGATGATGATACAGTTATCTTTCTTATCTCTTACAACCTCCATTTCAAATTCTTTCCAGCCCTCTAAACATTCCTCTACAAGAACTTGGCTTACTGGAGATTCATGCAATCCATTTTTAACAATCTTAAAATAATCTTTTCTAGTTTTAGCTATTCCCCCACCAAGCCCACCAAGTGTAAAAGCAGGTCTTATAATTGCAGGTAAACCAATTTTTTTTAATACTTTTGATGCTTGATTATTATTATTTACAATTTCTGATTTTGGTAAATCTAAACCAATATTTATCATATTTTTTCTAAATTTCTTTCTGTCCTCGGCATTAGAAATTGCTTTAGAATTTGCTCCTATCAACTCAATTTTGTATTTTTTTAGAATTCCTTTTTTCTCTGCTTCCATTGCAAGATTAAGCGCAGTTTGCCCTCCCATTGTTGGAAGAATTGCATCAGGTTTTTCTTTCTTTAGAATTTTTTCTAATACATCTAGTGTAATTGGTTCAATATAAGTTTTATCTGCAACATCTGGATCAGTCATAATTGTTGCAGGATTTGAATTTATTAAGACTACTTTATAACCCTCATCTTTAAGAGCTTTACATGCTTGTGTCCCTGAATAATCAAATTCACATGCTTGTCCTATAATTATTGGACCAGCTCCCACAACTAGTATTTTTTTAATATCTTTTCTTTTTGGCATTTTTTTTCATGTTGTTAATAAATTCTTGAAACAAATAAACACTATCTTGAGGTCCTGGATTAGACTCTGGATGATATTGAACTGAAAAGACTGGTTTATTTTTTAGCTTGATACCTTCAATACTATTATCAAATAAAGACTTATGTGTGACCTCAATATTTTTTGGTAATGTTTCTTTAACTACTTCAAATCCATGGTTTTGACTCGTTATCTCAACATTATCATGAATTAAATTTTTAACAGGGTGATTTGCTCCTCTATGACCAAGTTTCATTTTCTTTGTTTTACCACCTAATGCCAATGCTAAAATTTGATGACCCAAACAAATACCAAAAATTGGTAAATTTTTTTTAATTAGATCTTTAATAATTTCTATAGCATATTTTCCTGTAGCAGCCGGATCACCAGGACCATTTGATAAAAATATTCCATTTGGTTTTAAAGCTAAAATTTTGTGGGTACTAGTTTTACAGGAAACAACAGTAACCTTACAGTTGAAGTCAGAGAAATATCTTAAGATGTTTTTTTTAATTCCATAATCAATTGCCACAACATGTAATGAGTTCTTATTATTTTTTTTAAATCCAAGTTCTTTTTTCCATGTTTTAAGACCTTTCCAAATATAATTTTTTTGGGTTGAAACTATTTCTGCAAGATCAAGATTTTTTAATCCACTCCATTTTATTGTAGAGTTTGTTAATTTATTAATATTAAATTTCCCTTTTTTTGAATAACTAATAGTACCTTTGGGGGCACCTTTGTCTCTTATAAAGTTTGTTAGGCTTCTAGTGTCTAAGCCAGTAATTCCAACAATTTTATTTTTCTTTAGCCAGGTATCTAAATGTAGGAATGATCTGTAATTTGAGGGTGAAGTTATTTCAGAATTAATTATCACTCCTCTTGCCCATATTTTATCAGATTCATGATCTTCTTTATTGGTTCCAACATTTCCAATATGGGGAAAGGTAAAGTTTATAATTTGGCCTGCATATGATGGGTCAGAGATGATTTCTTGATAGCCTGTTAATGATGTATTAAAGCAAACTTCGCCTGTGGCTTCTCCCTGGTAACCAATTCCAATTCCTTTGAATACCTTTTTATTTTCGAGAACTAAAACGCCTGTATTGATTTGAGATTTTATTTTTGAGTTAGTTTTTTTTGATTTTTTGTTCAATTACAACTCATGAGTTAAAGGTTAATACAATAATTGCTTTATTATCGCAACAGAGATGTAATATAAAACTGTAAAAAAACAATTTTTCTTTTGAAGAATTTTTTCTTTAAAGTAGATTAAAAATTATGTCATTAAAACAGACCATCGAAAACGAATATAAAAATGCATTAAAATCTAAAGATAAAAATAAAATATCAACCTATAGGTTAATATTATCTTCTATTAAGGATTTGGACATTGTTAACAGATCAGGCCCTCACAAAAAGGAAACTAATGATGATGACATTAAGAAACTTTTAAAAAAAATGGTTAAGCAAAGAGCCGAATCAATCGATATTTATAAAAAAAATAATAGAACAGATCTTTTAGAGGTTGAGCAAAATGAATATGATATTTTAACAAGTTTCCTACCAAAGCAGCTTAGTGAAGAGGAAACTAAGAAAATTTGTGCAGATGTTATTTCGAAAATTGGAGCAAATTCATTAAAAGATATGGGAAAAGTTATGGGTGAACTTAAAAAAACTCATGCAGATGAAATTGATTTTTCTAAAGCAGGATCAATGATTAAAGAATTATTGAACACATAATGAAATATCCAAAAGAGTATCTAGATGAAATTAAAAATAGGTTGAAAGTTTCAACGGTAGTATCAAAAACTGTTTCTTTAAAAAAAAGAGGCAAAGAATATGTAGGTTTATCACCTTTTAAAAATGAAAAAACACCTTCATTTACCGTGAATGATGAAAAAGAATTTTATCATTGTTTTGCAACTTCAGAACATGGAAATATTTTTGATTTTGTGATGAAAACTCAAAATTTAAAATTTGGCGAGGCAGTTAAATATTTATCTCAATTAGCAGGGATGCAGCCATACATGTTTTCAAAACAAGACGAAGAAAGAGAGAAAAAATGGAATGAGTATAAATCTATTTTTAATCATTATGTAGATTATTATCACAATGAACTTTTAAAAAATGAAAATTACTCAATTGCTAGAGATTATTTAAAAAATAGATCGCTAAGTAAAGAAGAAGTAAAAAAATTTAAAATAGGATATATTGAAAAAAATCCAAACTTTTTTGAAAAATTAAAAAAAGATTACAGTGAAAAAACTCTTTTAGAAACTGGTTTATTCTATTTAGACGAAAAAAAAAAAATTTATTTAGAAAGATTTAGAGGTCGATTAATATTTCCAATTAATAATATATCAGGTCAACCAATTGCTTTAGGTGGAAGAATAATTGAAAATTTAGATTATTTAGCTAAATATATAAATTCACCTGAAACAAATTTTTTTAAAAAAGGATCAAATTTATATAATTTAGATTTAGCGAGAAAACTCTCTAATAAAATTGATCACGTTTATCTTGTTGAAGGATACATGGATGTTGTGGGTCTTAGCAAAAATGGCATTGATAATGTTGTGGCAAATCTTGGTACCTCTTTAACTGACAAACAGATTTTAACATTAAATCAATTTTTTGAAGACATCATAATATGTTTTGATGGTGACGAAAGTGGATATAAAGCTGCTGTTCGTGCTGCTGAAAATTCAATTAAGGAACTGAAACCTGAAAAACAAATTTCATTTTTATTTCTGCCAGATAAAGAGGATCCAGATAGCTATGTAAATAAAAATGGTAAGACAAATTTTGTGGATTTTACAAAGCAGAGCAAATTATCAATTCATCAATTTATTTTTAGTCATTATATAAAACAAACTAAAAATAATCCTTCATCGATGGCTATTTTTGAAAAAAAACTTAGAGGTATTGCCAATACTATTAAAGATGCTTTTATAAAAAAATATGTTTTAGAATACTTTTTAGAAAAAATTGCTGAGTTAACGCCACATTCAAACCAAAATAATAAAAGATTTTTTTCTAAGAAAACTAAATCTTTGGAAAGCACAAAAAAATATTTTCAAGAGAGTCAGTCTTTGACTGGTGTTGAATTAAAAGAGCTTTCTTTATTATATCTGGTCATAAATAAATTGGACTTCTTGCAAACAAATATTCATTTGATTGAAAATATTAAATTATTTACTGAGTTAAATAAAAAAATATTTGATATGATTATTGAAAAATTGAAATCTAGTTCAAAAATCGCAATTCAAGATCTTAATTTGGACGTTCAATTAATAGAAAAAATAAACAAATTTGCTCCAATCAAATATATTTTAAAAAATCAAATTGAGGATGATCAAAAAATAATAGAATTATTAGAGGACATCTCAAGAGATTTGATTAATTATGATCTTGAGTTCAGAATTAAGGAATTAGAATCGAAGTTTTCTGTTGATATGAGCGAGACTACATTTAATGAGTTAAAAGAGCTAAAAAAAAAGCAGAATCTCAATTAAACTGACTAAATTAGTAATAGATTTTTATAAAATTGATATTATATAAGTCTTTTAAATTCAGATTATCGTGGAAAGAATTATTACAAAATCATTTGCCAGACTTATGGGCCGAGGAATCCATAGAGGCTTTATTACTTATGAAGAATTAACCAAATCTTTAGGAAAAAGAAATTTATCTGATGAAAATTTATCTCAAGCTTTCATTCATATTTTAGATGAAAATATTACTTTAGTTGAAAAAAAATCTGACTTTAAAGTTTTAAGAAAAAAAGAAAATTCCATTAAAGAAGAAGGTAAGACGATCGAAAAAAGTGACGATCCCATAAGAATGTATCTTCGTGAAATGGGTGGTGTTGAACTTCTTTCAAGAGAAGGTGAAATTGCAATAGCAAAAAGGATAGAGGCAGGAAAAGATGTGATGTTAATTGCACTCTCACAAAGTCCTATTACTGCTCAACAATTTTTTGTGTGGAATGAGCAACTTCAAAAAGATGAAATTTTAGTAAGAGAAATTATTGATATTGATACAAATTATATGGAAGATGAATCAACAGGCCCAAGCGCAAAACAAAAAAATGCTGGAGAAGCAGATAAAGAAGATGTGTCGTCTGATGAGGAGGATGATTTTAACCCAACTCTTGCTGCTATGGAAACAGAGATAAAACCTAAAGTTTTAAAAACTATTAATTTACTTACTAAAGAATATACAAAACTTATTAAATATCAAAAAGAAAAACTTGATTGTGTTTTAAATTCTAAAATTTTCTCTCCATCAAAAGAAAAAGGTTATGACAAAATTGTAAATGATATTTTGGAAAACATTAAATCTCTTCAACTATCTCCTTCTGTTTTAGAAGAACTTGTTCAGAAACATTATGTTGAAAATAAAAAAATTATATCTTTGGAAGGTAATTTATTAAGATTAGCAATGGATCAAAATATACAAAGAAATGAATTTATAAAATTTTATTTAGGAAATGAAATTAATCCTAATCTTAAAAAGTTTTTAGACACAAATAGTGTTTGGAAGCAATTTTTTATAAAAAATAAAGAGCAATTTAAAAATATTAGAGAAAGATTAATTGAAATAAGTCATAAACTTGGAATTTCTGTTACAGATTTTAAAAAATTAGTTAGTAGGATCCAAAAAGGTGAAAAAGAGTCAAGAATTGCAAAAAAAGAAATGGTTGAAGCAAATTTAAGGCTAGTCATATCAATAGCAAAAAAATATACAAATAGAGGTCTTCAATTTTTGGATTTAATTCAAGAGGGAAATATTGGTTTAATGAAAGCGGTGGATAAATTTGAATATAGAAGAGGTTATAAGTTTTCAACATATGCAACTTGGTGGATAAGACAAGCAATAACAAGATCAATTGCTGATCAGGCAAGAACTATAAGAATTCCTGTTCATATGATTGAAACAATCAATAAAATTGTACGAACGCAAAGATTAATACTTAGTGAGTTTGGGAGAGAAGCCACTCCAGAGGAGTTAGCAAAAAAACTTAGAATGCCATTAGATAAAGTTAGAAAAGTTTTAAAAATTTCAAAAGAACCAGTCTCACTTGAAAAACCTGTTGGAGATGAAGAGGACAGTAGTTTGGGCGATTTTATTGAAGATACAAAAGCATTGGCGCCGCTAGAACAAGCAATAAAATCAAATCTTGGTGAAGCTACCACAAAAATTCTATCAACTTTAACTCCAAGAGAGGAAAGAGTACTTAGAATGAGATTTGGAGTTGGTATGAATACAGATCATACTTTGGAAGAAGTAGGTTTGCAATTTTCTGTAACAAGAGAAAGAATTAGACAAATTGAAGCAAAAGCACTTAGAAAATTAAAACATCCTAGTAGATCTAAACAATTAAAAAGTTTCTTAGAAAGTTAGCTTAACATTGGGCCGTTAGCTCAATAGCAGAGTACTGCATTGACATTGCAGGGGTAGTTGGAGCGTAACCAACACGGCCCACCAATTAAATTATTAACTTGATGTTATAACTTTTATGATGATAAATTTTTTCTATTTTTATGAACAACTATACGTTTAAATTTCAATACAAGTTAGCATTATTCATTATTTTTTTATTATTAATAGAAGGTTTATATTTTTATTACTATTATTCAATAAGTAGATTTTTCGATTTTTTAGATCATAGATATCAAACTGGTTTCAATAATATTGTATGGTCAGAAAATGGAATTGTTGAGATGCTTCAAATAACATTGTTGTTTTTTTCAATAGTTTTAATTTTTAATACTCTTAAAATTTGTAAAATTAAGGAGATAAAATTTATTTTAATAATCTATATTTTAGGACTATTTTTTTATTTTTTTGAAGAAATTTCTTGGGGACAGCATTTTTTTAATTGGAATACTCCACAATTTTTTGAAAAAATAAATACTCAAAATGAAACCAATCTACACAACATAAATAATCTATTCAATCAACTTCCAAGAAACTTAGTTTTAATTTGGTGCTCTTTTTCTTTTTTATTAATTAAACTTAATTTAAGAAAATTAGATACATTTCATTTAAAAAAATTTATCCTTCCAAATGAGAATTTGAAGTATATTTCTTATCTTTTAATTTTGTTTTTGGTGCCAAACTTTATAGTTTCTAATTTAGAATTTCTTGAATTTGGAGATAGAGAGGTTAGTAACTATGAGAAACTATTAAAAAACTTGTCTATTTTGGTTTCATTTAATTTTATAAGGTTGTCTGAACTACATGAATTAATTTTTAATTATTATATTATTACACATTCATATTATTTATATATTTCAATGAAAAAAAATGTTTAAATCATACTTGAATAGATAGTTTATCTAAAGTAGATATTAATTTGTTTTGGGCCTGTAGCTCAGTTGGTTAGAGCAGTACACTCATAATGTATTGGTCCCAGGTTCGAGTCCTGGCGGGCCCACCATTTAATATGGAAAATTTAGTCAAAGTAATTTTTTCTATTTTTTTTATTAAATATATTGAGAAAAAAAATTAGTTTTTAGAAAATTCTTCTAATTTTTTAAATAAAGAATTTATATCACCATTATTAGAATTTAATATCGATGAAAATTCTTCTTTCTGAGTTCTTGCTAAACTTAAGCCTTCGATAATTAAATCTCTAATTAGTAGATTGTCTGGATCTTTAGTATATATTCTCCAATCAATTTTTACTTCAGGCCTTTCAGATGTTCCCACTAACAAACTATTAACAATCGTATAATTTTTATTTAGAACTTTTTTGCTTTGTACTTCAATTTCTGGATTTGTATACTCAGATAGTCTACTTGAAAAACTTTTTAAAAAATAAGACTCAAACAATTCTGAATATTTATTTAATTGATTTTGATCTAAATTTTTTCTTGCTGACCCAAGTGAATAAAAACCAACACCTGTTATATCTACAGTTTCTTTAGCTATTGATTTTAATTTATTTATTTTTTCTTGTTTGGATATGTCTTGAGACAGAACATTAGACGCCCTATTTACTGTAGATTGAACAAATACATCTGGTTCTATTGAATAGGAATTTGCAAAGGCTAATACATAAAAAAATAAAACTAATAAAAATTTTTTAATTTTCATTATATTAGTTAAAATTATTGAGTTTCGATTTCTTCCCAATCACTATCATCTTGGGTTTCAATAATTTTATTAGTATTTAATATTTTTTGCTGTCTATCTTGTAAGTATAGACTTTTTACTGAAGCGTAAAAATCAATTGAATTTTTTTCTAAATTTTCAATTGCATCATAGTTTTTTGCTCTGAAATCTATACCAGATGTTACCTTTGATGCGTAATAATCAAAATCACTGAAATGTTGTGTGTCATTTGTAACTGTAACATTATACCAGGCGTCTCCTCCAATAAAGTTTACAATTGATGCTGAAGCATCTCTAACTGTACTTGGTCCTAAAACTGGTAAAACCAAATAGCAACCAGGACCAACACCCATTGTTGCTAAAGACTGACCATAATCTTCTTTCTCATATTCAGGAAATCCTAAATGTTGAGCTACATCAATAAAACCTAAAATACCAATTGTTGTGTTAATAACAAATCTACCTGAATTAACTCCAGCTTTTTTTAAATCTCCTTGCAAAATATTATTTGGAATTGTTACAAGTGTTGACAGATTATCAAGAGAGTTACTTACTCCAGTTTTGACTGGAGAGGGCAAAATCCTATAAGCGCTTGCAACAGGTTGAAGTAATATTCCATCTAAAGCTTGATTAAAAGCAAAAGTAGCTCTGTTTATAGTCTCAAAGCAGTCTTTAATTTCACCAGGTTGATTTTTTTTTAATATTAATTCGCCATCCGATCCAGCATTCGCGTTAAATGCTGAAAAAAAGATTATAGTAGCTATTAATGTCAGTTTTTTAAACATTATATCTTATATAATATATATATTATGAATGTAAATTAAGAATTATTTTGTAAAAATGACGACAAAATGTCTACAAAGTAGCCAAATTTAATTAATAAAATGCGTATAAATACAACCCTTAATTATTCTCCTAACTTTGATCCAAAAAAACGTAATTTTACACAAATTAAATTTATTATTTTTCACTACACTGGAATGAAAAATGAAAAAGACGCAATTCAACGTCTAACCAATATTAACTCAAAAGTAAGTAGTCATTATTTTATAAAAAATAATGGAGAGGTAAT
>CACDTF010000027.1 GCA_902555665.1 uncultured Pelagibacteraceae bacterium | reverse complement strand
CTCAATTAAAGGAAGAGTATCTTGATACTGGACTCGCTAAAATAGAATTTAGACATTTTCCATTAGACATAGCGGCCTTTAATGCATCTAAAGTTTCTCAGTGTAAGAATGATGGAAATTCAGATATCCTTGAAAGTTTATATGCTAATCAACAAAAATGGGTGAAAGGAAGTTCAATAGAGGAGGCAAATACAAATCTACAAAAATTTTTAAAAAGTGAGGGATTTAGTATTGATTTTGATACTTGTATAAATAATAAGGAAATTGAAGATTTTGTATTAAACGATCGAATCGATGGAGCAAAGAACTTCAAAGTGAACGCAACTCCTACGATTATAATTAACGACGAAAAATTCGAAAAAACTTTAAATTATAAAAATTTAAAAAAAGCGCTAGAAAAACTGATATAAGTTAGTGCATGGAGTTTAAAAAAATCCAATTAAACGGATTTAAATCTTTTGCTGAAAAAACCAACTTCTTAATTGAGGATGGTCTTACGGGTATAGTGGGTCCTAACGGCTGTGGCAAATCTAACATTGTAGAATCTTTAAGATGGGTAATGGGAGAGACCTCTGCAAAGAGCATGCGTGGATCCGGTATGGAGGATGTAATTTTTTCAGGAACATCTAACAAAGCATCAAAAAATATTGCAGAAGTTTCAATTGAAGTTGAAAACAAAGATAAAGAAGGTCCTATTCAATATCGTGAAACAGAGCAAATACAAGTTAGAAGAAAAATAGAAAAAGATAAAGGATCTAAATTTTATATTAATGATAAAGAAGTAAGAGCAAGAGATGCACAAATGTTTTTTGCAGATCTTTCGACTGGTGCACACTCTCCATCTATGATTAGCCAAGGAAGAATAGGTGCATTAGTAACTGCAAAACCAACAGATAGAAGGGCTATTTTAGAAGAAGCTGCAGGAATATCTGGTTTACACGTTAGAAGACATGAGGCAGAATTAAGATTAGGTGCGGCTGAGAATAATCTAAAAAGAGCGGATGAACTAAGAAGACAGCAAGAAAAACAATTAGCAAATCTTCAAAAACAAGCTGAAGAGGCAACAAAATACAAACTAATTTCAGATCAAATTAAAAAAATTGAAGCAGGTTTATATTATTTAAAATTACTTGAAATAGATAAAGAAATTAGAATAGAAAATGAAATTAATACTGAGGCAGAAGGAGAAGTAGAAGGATTTAATAACAAAATATCTGAATTAGAAAATTCAATTAAAACTTTTACAGATAAAGTAAATCCATTGAGAGAGAAAAATATAGAAAATTTGTCTAGGATACAAAGACTTAATCTAGAACTTCAAAGTTTAGATGAGGAAAATACTAGAATTCAAGATGAGATAGAAAGCATCAAAAAATCAATTCAAACACTTGATGATGATATCACGAGAGAAAAAGGGATTATTATAGACGCTAACTCAAATGAAAAAAGACTGAAAGAAGAAAAAACTGAATTAATTGAGACAGACTCGAAATATTTTGAAACAGAAAAATTATCTAATGAAGAGTTAGAAAGTGCAAAAAATAAACTTAAAGAAGAACAAAAAGCTGTTGATGAAGTTGTAAATAATTTAGCTGAAGAAACTATAAATATAAGTGTTGGTCCAATAAAAAATATAAAAAATATAATATTGAGGGTAAAAGAATTAATAGACATTAACGAAATAAATCAAGCAGTAACACTTCTAGATAGATGTAATATGGAGCTAGATAGTTTTTTAAATGATTTAAAAAATGAGAAATCTAGAAGTGAATTATTAGGAGTTAGTGAAAAATCAAAAAATATAAAATTACTTCAAGAAAAATATGCTGATGCATATAGTAAAAATCAATCAATTAAAAATGAGTCTCTAAAAAGAAATGAGAGAATTAAAACCATTGAAACAGAAATTGAAAGTTGGAAAAATTTACTAATTAACTCAGAAAAAATGGTTAATGAGCTTACACAAAGAAAAGAAAAATTATCAAAACAATTAAGTGATTTAGAAAACCAACCTAGAGTACAGGCTGAAAGAAAAGGTCAAATTTCAGAAAATTTAAGAATTTCAGATAAAGAAAAAATTGATAATGAAGCAATTATAGATGAAACAGACAAAAAAATTGAAATGTTAAGAACGCAATTAAATGAAATTCAAGAACAATCGATTCAAATCAGAGAAAGAAAAGCAAGCTCAGGAGCTACAATTGAAGGCCTGCAAAAAAGAAAAAGTGATCTCCTTGATAGAATTAGTTCTGAGTTAAATTTGAATGAAGATAATATTTTGGAAAATTCAAATTTAAACGGAGTAGAAGAGCTTCCAAATCCAGTTGATCAAGAAGATGCTTTAGACAAGAAAAAACAGGAAAGAGAAAAATTAGGATCTGTAAATTTAAAAGCAGATGAAGAAACAAGTAAATATGAAGAAGAGATAAAAAAAATGGAACAAGATCGTGCCGACCTTGTTACTGCTATCGTAAAACTAAAAGATAGCATCAATGAACTTAATCAAAAAGGAAGAGAAAGATTAATTGAAGCTTTTGAAAAAGTTAACAGAAAATTTAATGAAGTTTATACAAAACTTTTCAATGGTGGAAATGCCAAACTAGAATTGGTGGACTCTGATGATCCACTTGAAGCAGGTTTGGAAATGTTGGTTAGTCCACCGGGGAAAAGACTTCAATCTATAACTTTGTTATCTGGAGGTGAACAAGCGTTGACTGCCCTCTCATTAATCTTTGCAGTATTTTTAACAAACCCTTCACCTATATGTGTATTGGATGAGGTTGATGCACCGCTTGACGATGCTAACGTAACAAGATTTTGTAGTCTACTTGAGGAACTAATTAAAATCACCAACACCAAATTTATAATTGTAACTCATCATGCTTTAACCATGTCAAAAATGAACAGACTATATGGGGTAACTATGCCTCAAAAAGGAATTAGTCAGCTTGTGGCTGTTGATTTACAAAAAGCAGAGAGTATGGTTGCTTAAAATATATAAATGCCAAAAGACCCTTTCAAAACTCGCTTAGAGATTGCAAAAAGCAAGATTTCAAAGAAAAATCTCTACAATAAGAAGAATGACCCCTCACCTATAGGAACTGCATTCAAATTGAGCACAGAACTTGTTTCTGCAGTGGCTGTGGGGACAATTATTGGGTTTATTTTTGACAAGACCTTTGGTACTAAACCCTGGTTTATATTAATATTTTTTTTTGTTGGTGTAGTTGCTGGAATAACCAATGTGATTAAATCTGCAAAAAAAATGCAAAAATAAATAAGTATTATGGCAGCAAATCCTATGTCCCAATTCGACGTTTATAGAATTGGACCTGAAATTAAAGTTGGAGCATTCGACATATCTTTTACGAATGCAAGTTTGTTTATGATTTTAAGTACTGTATCTATTTTGTTAATTTTTAATCTAGGATCAAAAAAAAATTCAATACTACCAAACAAAATTCAATTATTAGCAGAACTTAGCTATACCTTTGTATCCAAAATGATTAGCGATACAGCTGGATCGAAAGCTAAACCATACTTTGCATTTATATTTTCTCTATTCATGTTTGTTTTATTTTGCAATATGTTTGGAATGATACCTTATACTTTCACTGTAACCAGTCATATCATTGTAACATTTGTGCTCGCAGCATTTATATTTATTGGAGTGACTGTAATTGGCTTTATTAAACATGGATTTGGATATTTAAAATTATTTGTTCCAAGTGGAGTGCCTGCAGTATTACTTCCTTTAATTGTTGTTATAGAAATTATTTCTTATTTAAGTAGACCTATAAGTTTATCAGTGAGATTATTTGCCAATATGATGGCTGGTCATACAATGATGAAAGTTTTTGGAGGCTTTGTAATTAGCCTTGGAGTAGTTGGTGGGTGGCTTCCACTAAGTTTTTCGGTTGCGTTAACTGGTTTGGAGATCTTAGTTGCTTTTCTTCAAGCTTATGTTTTTGCAATCTTAACCTGCATCTATTTAAATGATGCATTAAATTTACACCATTAATAACAGAGGAGGATATAATGGAATTAGAAGCAGCAAAAATGATCGGAGCAGGTTTAGCAGCAATTGCTTTAGCTGGAGCCGGTGTTGGTATCGGAATAATTTTTGGAAATTATTTGTCTGGTGCAATGAGAAATCCATCTGCAGCACAAAAACAATTTCCTAACTTGCTTTTAGGTTTCGCACTTGCAGAAGCTACTGGATTATTTGGATTAGTAGTTGCGTTAATCATTCTTTTTGCGTTTTAAATTGATGTTTAAAAAAATATATTTTCAGTCAATATTTTTTAGCCTCTTTTTTATTAAAGAAGCTTTTGCAGCTGAAAACGGAGGTATGCCTCAATTAAATCCAGAGTTTTGGATTTCTCAAATTTTTTGGTTAGTACTTACTTTTGGAATTATGTACTTAGTTTTATCTAAACTAATACTACCGAAAATAAGTAACAACTTGGAGTCCAGAAAATCTCAAATATTAGAAAATATTGAGGCTGCTGAAAAACAAAGAGAAGACAGTGATGCAAAGCTAAAAGAATACGATGAAATTATATCTAAAAGCAAACTTCAGGCTAATAGTATTTTCAATCAAGCAAGAGAAAAAGCACAAAAAGATATTGGTGCAAAAAGAGAAGTTATTGATAAGCAAATTGATAATGAAATTACTGAGGCTGAAAAAGAAATAGATGCATTAAGAAAGAATGCGCCAGATAAAATAAATAAAATAGCTATTGAGACTTCATCTGAGTTATTGCAAAAACTAATTGGAGCTGAAGTAAATAATAGCAGTATATCTGCAATTGTTGACGATTTATCTAAAAGAAATGGAGATAAATACTATGGCAATTGATGCAACATTTTGGGTAGCTGTATCATTTATTATTTTTTTTGGAGCTCTAATTTACATTAAAATTCCTCAAAAAATTTCTGAAATGTTAGATAAAATGATATCTGACATTAAAAATGAAATTGATGAAAGTGAAAAATTAAGAACCGAGGCAAAAACACTACTAGATAACTCGCAAAAAAAATTAGATACAGCTCAATCTGTTAGCAACGAAATTCTTGAAAATGCCAAAAAAGATGCTGATAGATTAATAATTGAAATGAATGATAAATTTCATAAATCAACAGAAATTAAAAAAAATTTAGCTGAAAATAAAATAAGTCAGATGAAAGAAGCGGCTTTAAAAGAAATTAAGGACGCATCAATAAAAATTGCAGTGGACTCAGTTAAAAAAATAATAACTACATCTGTAGACAAGTCAAAATTAGATGCTGTGTTTCAAAAAAATTTAGATGAAACCAAAGCAGAGTTAAAAAAAATTAACTCATAATACACTTACAATTTTTCAAAAAAGCTATAAATTATTAAAATGAACTCTATAGTCATAGGATCAGGATTTGGCGGTATCGCAGCAGCACTAAGGCTTAAGGCAAAAGGACATAAAGTAAAATTAATAGAAAAACACCCAGACCTAGGTGGTAGAGCTAGAGTTTTTAAAAGAAATGGATTTATATATGATGCTGGACCAACAGTAATTACTGCACCTTACTTAATTAACGAATTGTTCGAGTTATTCAATAAAGATCCAAAAAATTATATAGAATTAACTCCACTTAAAATTTGGTACCAATTTATTTTTGAGGACAAAACTAAGTTTAACTATTCAGGTGACGAAATAGAGATGAAAGATCAAATTGAGAAGATAAGTAAAGAAGATGTAAATGGATATGAAAAATTAGTTAATTTTACAAAAAAGATATTTGAGAAAGGTTTTTTAGAACTTGCAGATGTACCATTTGATAAACCTTTTGTAATGATGCAACAATTGCCTGCTCTATTAAAACTTAAAAGTTATAAATCAGTTTACTCACTTGTTTCATCTTATATTAAAAATGAGAAATTAAGAAGAATGCTTAGCATGCATCCTTTGCTAGTTGGGGGAAATCCTTTTACCACCACTTCTATTTATGGATTAATTCTTTATTTAGAAAAAAAATGGGGAATACATTATTCTGTTGGAGGAACAGGAAATATAATTAAAGGTTTTGAAAATTTAATGAATGAGGTTGGTATTGAAATAATAAAAAACAGTGAAGTAACCGAAATTATAACAAAAAATAATAAAATAAGTGGTGTAAAATTAAATAATGGAAATGAAATTGGTGCAGATAATGTTGTTTGTAATGCAGATCCACCCGCATTTTATGAAAAAATGTTAAGCAAAAGCAACGACAATTCCATATTGTTTAATTGGAAAAAAAATCGGATGGAATATTCTATGGGTTTATTTGTTTACTATTTTGGTACAAAAAAAATATATGAGAATGTTGAACATCATACAATTAAGTTTGGAAACAAATATAAAGAACATCTTGATGATATATTTGATAAGAAAAAATTAAATAACGATATTAGTTATTATCTTCACAGACCTACTGCAACTGATAAAACTATGGCCCCAGAAGGAAATGATTGTTTTTATGTGTTAGTGCCTGTTCCTAACAATCAGTCAAAAATAAATTGGGAAACTGAAGGTGAGATAATGAAAAATCTTATAATTGAAAAAATGGAAAAAGACTTAATGCCAGATCTTAAGAACAATATAGTTGAAGATTTTTATCTAACACCTGATTACTTTGAAAAAGAATTAAATACAAAATTTGGATCAGGATTTTCTATTCAACCTAAATTTACACAATCCGCATACTTTAGATTTCATAATAAATCAGAAATATATGATGGTTTATACTTTGTTGGAGCAGGTACACATCCAGGTGCTGGTGTTCCAGGTGTTCTCTCTTCAGCGAAGGTTTTGGAAAAATTATTTTAATGTTAACAAAGAATTATTTAGCTATTTACGCAAAATCTTTTAATTGGGCAGGTTTTTTTTTACCAAAAAAAACCTATGAAAAATGCTCTGCGCTATATGATTTTTGCAGAGAAGCAGATAATATTGCTGATGATGAAAACAAGATTGAAATAAAAAAAGATAATTTTATTAAATTTAAAAATAATTTTGTTAATAAAAATTATGATGATCCTGTTATTAAAAACATGTGGGATCTTATTAATGAATTTAGTATTTCAACTAAAATTGTAGACGATTTATTTGAGGGTATTAATTCTGATATTAAAGAAAATGTTAAACTTAATTCAAAAAAAGAATTATTAATTTATTCCTATAGGGTGGCTGGCACAGTTGGATTGATGATGGCTAAAATATTAAATGTTCACAAAGAACAATCTCTAAAATCAGCTATTGATCTTGGGATTGCTATGCAATTAACAAATATTTCTAGGGATGTTATGGAAGATAAAAAAAATAATAGATTTTATATCAACGAAAGTTTTGAAGACATAAAGACTACAATCAAGCTTTCAGAAGAGTTTTATGAAAACTCATTTTACTCAATAAAAGAAATACCATTAAGTTTCAGATTTTCTATTTTAGTTGCAAGAAGGGTTTATAGAAAAATAGGATATAAAATTTTAAATAAACAAAACATTGAAAATTATAAAAAATCAGGAAAAATTTATGTTTCAAATATTGAAAAAATTATTGAAACTTTTTTGTCTATTTTTGACTTAATTAAGTTATCACTTATAAGCAAAAACGATGATAATATTAATCATGATCATAATTTAATTAATGAAGAAATAAATTTAAATGAAAGAATTTGATTACATAATTATAGGTGGAGGTTGTGCGGGTCTTTCATTAGGGTATGAGCTGGAAGTTTATGATAAATTAAAAAATAAAACTTTAGCAATAATTGAACCAAGAGAAGATTATAAAAGAGATAAAACCTGGTCATTTTGGAAAGTTTTTTCCCATAACTTCGATGACTGTGTCAAAAAAAGTTGGAATAATTTTACAATAAATACACCAAATAATACGAAATATGTAGAATGTAAAACTACACCATATCAAACAATTGATAGTGGTATGTTCTATGAAAAAATACTTTCAAAACTAAAATTAAATAAAAATGTTCAATTTTTTAAAAGTATTGATCAAATAGAAAGATCAAATTCAGTTGTATTTAATAGTGTACCTAGTTTTGAAAATAAACAGAGTAAGTTATGGCAACACTTTTGTGGAATTGAAATAGAAACAGATAAAGACTTTTTTGATGACGAAATATTTAATTTGATGGACTTTGCTTGTGATCAAAGAAACAAAGTTCATTTTTTTTATACGCTACCATTTACTAAAAGAAATGCATTAGTTGAAACTACATGGATATCTGAACTAAATGACGAAAAACTCAAAGATTATGATGAACAGATTGATAATTATTTGAGTAAACACCTAAATATCAGAAACTGTAAAATTAATTTCAAAGAAACTGGTGCAATTCCACTTTTTAGGCAAAAAAATGAAAGTAAATTAAATGAAATTTACATTGGCTCAGCTGGAGGCATGACTAGATTAAGTACGGGTTATACTTTCCTAAATATTCAAGAACAAAGCAGATATATAAGAGAAAACATAGAAAATATTAGAAATGTAAATTTATTTAAAATTAATTCAAAATATGATTTTTTAGACAAAATCTTATTAAGAGTTCTTAAAAATAATTCCAATGAAATGGGCAATATATTTTTCAAAGTTTTTAATTCAAAACCTAAAACAGCTATCAATTTTTTATCAAATAAAAGCAGTTTTTTTGAAGATTTAGAGGTAATTCTAAAAATGCCAAAGTGGAAATTTTTAAAAGAATTAATTTAATATGAGCAATAAAATTAAAAGAATAAATTTAATTCATTCATTCATTTTTTTCTTTTTTGCAAATATTTTCTGTTTTTCAGTGTTTAAGTTTGATTTAATTATTCCATCAATTTTATGTTTTCTTTTAATTTTAATTGTGGGCGTCTCTCATGGATCATTAGATCATTTAAAAGGAAAAAAACTACTCAAGTTATTTGATATAAAATCAAATTATATTTTTTATATTACATATATTTTGATTTCTGCAGTAGTAGTTTTAACTTGGATATTATTGCCAACAATAACTTTAATTGTTTTTTTAATAATTGCTTCCTACCACTTTGGAAAAGAAGATACTCATTTTTTGATAAATAATAGATCTTATTTCACTCAACTACTTTATTTTTTTAAAGGATTTTTAATTATACTTGCTCCTTTAACTTTTCATTTTCAAGAAACTATCGCAATTTTTAAATTAATATTAATTGATAATGAAGTTTTTTATTCAATTTTAGATTTTATTGAGAAAAATAATTTAATTCAAAAAGGAATTGTCTTAAGCTTTTTGTCGAGTGTAATTTTATTATGTAAAAATTTTGAAAAAAAAAAATTCTTAATTTTTTTTGACTATTTTTCAATTTTAACATTAAATGTATATTTGACACCACTGATAGCTTTTACTATTTATTTCTGTTTTCTTCATTCAATAAGACATTCAATTTCACTAGCTGTTGAGATTGATCCAGATAATGTATTTAGTGGATTTAGATTGTTTGTTAAAAAAGCTTTACCTTTAACAATTTTAACAGCAGGTTTTTCTTTTATTGCACTATATCTGCTTAGTTATTCGAATAATATAGATGGTGCAATTTTAAAAATAATATTTATAGGTTTGGCGTCTTTAACCTTTCCACATATATTGCTGGAATATTTTTTAGAAAAAAATGAAAAATAAAGAATTAAAAATATTATTATCTGCACCTCGTGGATTCTGTGCTGGAGTAGAAAGAGCAATTGAAATAGTAGAAAAATCTATCAAAAAATTTGGAGCTCCGGTTTATGTACGTCATGAAATAGTACATAATAAGTATGTTGTAGATGATTTAAAACATAAAGGAGCAATATTTGTTGAAGAGCTAGAAGAGATAAAGGATAAATCAAGACCAGTAATTTTTTCAGCACATGGTGTTCCAAAAAAAATACCTGAAGATGCAAAAAATTATAAAATGACTTATGTTGATGCTACATGTCCACTTGTTTCTAAGGTTCATAGAGAAGCAGAAAATCTTAATAAAGCTG
>CACDTF010000026.1 GCA_902555665.1 uncultured Pelagibacteraceae bacterium | reverse complement strand
TGAAGTATATGATACTTTTTTACTTCATAAAAACTCTTATGAAAATTTTATTAAAAATGAGTTAGATAAAACAAAACCAGAAAAATGTGGCTATTGTACATTTTGTGATTGGAAAGAAATTTGTGAAAATGAATGGATAGATAATAGACATTTAAACCAGGTTTTAGGAAATAATAAAAAGAATATTAAAAAATTAAATAATGCTGGCATCAAGAATCTTGACGAATTAGCAAAACTAAATCCCAAGACAAAGATAGAAGGTTTGAGGGATGAAATAAAAATCAAAAGAATAAATCAGGCTAAATTACAAACAGAGGCTGAAAATAAAGGTTATCCGATCTTCGAAGTCATCGAAGAAAATTTAATATTAAATAAAGGATTTAACTTACTTCCAAAGCCCTCTGAGTGTGACTTATTTTTTGATTTAGAAGGGGTGCAAGACTATGTATTCCCAGGAAAATTAGAATATTTATTTGGCATTTATTATGAGGAAAATGGAGAAAAAATATTTAAACCTTTTTGGGCCCATAATAAAAAGGAAGAAAAACAAAGTGTAATCAATTTTTTTGCATTTACCAAAGCGCACTTTAAGAAGTACCCAAAAGCAAAAATTTATCATTATGCATCGTATGAAATCAAAGCTCTTGAAAGATTGACATCTCTTCATAAAGTTCATGGTGTTGATTATGATCATTATCTTAACCTTGGAAGATTTGTTGATTTATTCAGAGTAGTAAAACAAGCAATTTATGTTTCTGAAAAAAGTTATTCAATTAAAGAAATTGAAAAATATTATGATTTTAAAAGAACTGGCGATATTAAAAAAGGTGATATTTCAGAAGAGTATTATATTCAATGGATCGAGACCAAAAAACAAAAGTTATTAGATGAGATTGAAGAATATAATAAACAAGATTGTGTAAGTACTTTTAAATTAAGGAATTGGTTATTAAAAATTAAACCAGCAGATACCAAATGGTTTGTTCCTGAAAAAGATCAAATGGAGCTAAGATCTTTTGAACAAAATTTATTAGATTATCAAAAAAGATTTAATGCATCTAAAATATCAGATAATCCAACTGTAAAATTACTCTCTGATGTAATTGGTTTTTATAATCGTGAGCAGAAACCACAATGGAGACAGTTTTTTGATCGAAAGGATTTGTCGGATGAAGAATTAATTGATGATCGAGAATGCATTGGAAATATGAAACTTGTATCCCAATTTCAAGATAAAAGATCTTTTGTTTATAAATATATTTTTCCAGAACAAGAATATAAATTAAAAAAAGGAAGAGGTGTTATTATAGCAAACAATAATGATCCAGATCGAGCAGACTATGCAGGAACAATTCAAGAATTAGATCAAATAAACAGAACACTAGTATTAAGAAAAGGTATTTCAAAAGAACAAAAACAGTTGCCAAGAACTTTGTCTATTGGAGAGAAAGTAATGGAACAATCTCGTTTTGAAAATTTAAATCAGAATATTTATAATTTTTGTGAAAATATTTTAGAAAATAAAAAAGGTTATGAAGCTTTAAAAAGTTTTCTTAACAGAGACATTCCAAATATTAAAGGTATCAAACCAGGAGAAAAAATAATTACCTCTGAAAATTTTGATAAAGAAATACCAGATATAATCGCAAGATTAAATTCAAGTTACTTATTTTTGCAAGGACCGCCTGGTACTGGGAAAACGTTTCAGTCAGCAAATGCTATAGTTGAACTTTTAAAAAAGAATAAAAGAATAGCTGTAACAGCAAACTCGCATAAGGTGATCCATAACTTATTGGAACGTGTTGAAAAAATAGCCGAAAAACAAAACTTTTTATTTAAAGGATTAAAAATGGGTAACCTTGATAATGAAGATACTTTCTATAAAGGTAAACTTATTAAAACAGATAAAAATGAAAAACACTACATAGATGGTTTAAAAGAAAGAAATACTTTGCTTTATGCAGGGACCAAATATCATTTATCCCAGTGGTATTATAGAAGCAAAATTGATTACCTATTTGTTGATGAGGCAGGTCAAATATCAATAGCAGATTTAATTGCACTAGGTGGAGTTGCAAAAAATATTATTTTAGTAGGAGATCAACTTCAATTGGGTCAACCAACTCAAGGATCTCATCCTGGTTTATCTAATAATTCAGTACTTGATTATTTGCTTCAGGGAAAGGATACTGTTGAAGATAATAGAGGTATTTTTTTAAGTAGAACTTATAGAATGCACCCAAATATAAATTCATTCATTTCAGAAAATTTTTATGAAAATAAACTCCTAACTAATCCTGAAAATAAAAATAGAAAAATAGATTTTCCAAAAAATTTTTTCTTAAACAACGAAGGTATTCATACTATTTTGATGGATCACGAAGACTGTACTCAGACTAGCGAGCAAGAATTTAAAAAAATAGATGAAATAATTAAAAAATTAATAGGCAAAAAATTCACTGATGCTGATAATAAAGAACGACCATTAACAATAGAAGATTTTTTAATTGTTAGTCCTTATAATGCTCAAGTTAATTTTTTATTAGCCAGATTACCAGAAGGTACACGTTGTGGAACTATTGATCGTTTTCAAGGGCAAGAAGCACCTGTTACAATTATTTCTATGACAAGTTCTGATCTTGAAAGCTTGCCAAGGGATAAATCGTTCTTTTTCAACAGAAATAGATTAAATGTAGCTATCTCAAGAGCCCAGTGTCTTAGTGTTATTCTGTTTAATCCTAAGTTACTAGAGTCACCACCTAAAACTTATGAGGAATTTAAAATGATAAATAATTTTCAAAAATTATTAAAATATAAAATTAGTTAATTATCAATGAAAAAAATTAAAGACCCATATCAAATAACAGATGTTTATTTTTTAGAAATGAATGCTGTCGATGCTGCAACTGTTACAGTTGGTGATTTGTGTGAAAGATTAAGCAATGATTTTGATACAGGTATAGATGCTCCAAGTGTAAAAGAGGTCATTGATCACTTTAAAAATATTGATGCATCAAAATTTAATTCTATATCATATGCTAATGGTGCTGATGGAGGATATTCTGTATGGATAGGTGTAGATGCCAAAAATAGAATAAGAAAAATATTTGCTGATGCAAATATTGCAGAATATCTAAAACACCCAAAAGATAGACAAAGTTATCTATCTCATTGGTGGGATAAAGAAGATTTTAATGATCAGTTTTTTGATAAAGCTCATGAAAATAGAGTAAAATTATTTGATTTAAACTCAAAATCTGGTCTTATTGCAGTTGGTGACTATGCAGGTCCATTAAGATCCTTGTTAGGATGGAATGATGATGGTTATGAAAATGATAGTGATTCAGAACTAAAAGAACATATAGACTTAAATTATTTTAAAAAAGATGGAGTCTTTCAAAACAGCACACCAATATTAATTGTTGAATTTTCATATGGTCTTATAACTAAGGCTCAACAATCAAGTTTTAGTTCTTCGGTAATACATAAAAAACTAGAACCTTATCAAGAGTCAATCAACTACTCTTATACTGAATTTTTTAGTAATCTATTGGACGAAAATTGTTATCCAACAAAATATATTTTTGAAGATTATTTATTAAAGATAAATACTGATGAGTATAATGAAGATGCAAATACTTACTCAAATTTCAATTATATTATCAACAAGAATGTAAAACTATCAGGCGAATATATTTCTAATAGACTTCCAAAAGCTATACAAATACTAAAAAAACAAACCAAAATTTTGTTTAAAGAAAATTTCAAAAAAGCTTTTGAAATAAGAAAAAAATTATTTGAAAATTTCATTATAGGAATAATTAAAGATATAGAACCCCAAGAATTGGACTTAACTACATTTGGAAGAAAAAATAAAAAAAAGAAACTTAGTCAAAAAAAACTTGAAATATCATCTTCAAAAGGAGTGGCTGATTTATTTGATGGTTATAAATTAAAGGAAGATTTAGGTTTTTCATTATCTAACATAATTTTTCCAGTAAATAAGGGTTCTTATCCAGTTTATTTACATTGTTATCCTGATAAAAGTTTCGACAATGGAGAGGGAGATGAATTTGCTTATGTCAAAATAGTTGTTGAGGGTATTAAAGGTTGCTATTTAAATAAAAGCAAAGATGGAAAATTAATTGTAAATAAAATTAATAAAGAGAGTTCATATTTAAAAAATATAATTGATAATAAACTTAAATATGCCCAGGTGGATAAAATAGATCTTAGGGATACTAAAACTTTAAAAGAAATCGAAAAACTTAAAGATATTGAACAATTAGTATTGGCAAATATGAAATATATCAAGGATTGGTCACCCATATCAAAATTAAAGAAATTGAAACATTTACATTTAGATGGATGTATTATTGATTGGAATTCGGCAACTTCATTTTTTAAAGCAATATACAAGTTGCCAAACTTAGAAAAATTATCAACAGATGTTCATACTTGGTTGAGAGAACCTTTTGGTGAATTTCCTAAAAATATTTATCCAAAAAAACTTAAAGACTTTGAAGTAGTTGTTCCTAAAGATTTAAAAGATGAGAAACCAACTGACGAATATTTAAATCATAAAGGATATGCTGCTAGTGATCATGATCAGTATTATATGGCTCGAATATTACAAGTACACAATTTACCAAATTTTGAAAAGATTAAATCTTTTGAAAAACTCAGATATTACAATTATTTTTCAATAGAGCACAAAGAGGGAAATGCAATTAATAATCTTTGTTCAGAATATCTGGATTTAAGTAGTTTAAAGAACCTAAGTAAACTCAAAGATATTTGGATTTATGGTTATGATTTTAAGAAAAGTACAGAACTAAAAAATACAAAATTTTTAGAGGCAGCAAAAAAAATTTTAAAACATAATAAAGTTAAAATTAACGGAATTTCGTATAAAACTATAAACAAACTTTAATTACACAAAATGAAAGATACTAATCCATTTGATTTAAAGGTTTTAGAAGACCAACCCAAAGAGTATTTAGATACTGATGAATTTATAAAGTATTTAAATAATAAAAAAATTATAATTAGGAAAGATAATCTACCTAGATTTGCTGATACACATGGTATTAAAATGGCTAAAAAAACTAGAGAGGGCTCTGGAGGATCGGTTCCTACGATTTATAAAATACCAACTAAGGCAAAATTGGATGAAATAAAAAAAACCATGTCTTTAAATAATAATAATGCTTTGGGAAAAGAGAACCTTAAAAATAAAGAGAAAAAAATATTAGAAATATTTGATAAAGCTGAAAATAAGAAAGAATCAAAATCCTCTATAGCCGATAAAGTAGCTAAAGTGCTTGGAGTTCCCTGTAATAGAAAATTAGTTAGAAGAGTTTTGAATGAAAAAAGGTCTTCTAAGTTAAGTAAATTATTATAAATTTTTAAAAAAAAGATAAAGTTAATAGTTGAAAAATTGATCCTCAATTAATACATACTTAAAATACAAATTTAAAATAAGATTAAAAGGATAAATTATGCTTATAGATTTTAAAGATGAAGATTTTGAAAATAAGATTAAACAAGAAGACGCATCAGTAATACAATTTTCCGCAGCGTGGTGCGGGCCATGTAAAAGTTTGAAGCCCATAATGGATAAGTTGTCAGAAGAGTATAAAGAAAAGTGCAATATGTATTACGCAGATATAGAAAATGATGGAATCAACACAGGTTCTGCTGCTGGGATTCGTGGCGTTCCGACCGTAATTTTATACAAGAAGGGAATTGAAGTTGCGCGTAAGGTGGGTGGTGTACCAGAGAGCCACATGAAGCAGTTTTTAGACGAAAATCTTTAGTTTAAATTTAATACTTCACCTGCAAGGTATAAAGAACCAGTTATCAATAAAAGATCATTTTCTTTTAATGATATTGATTTAATAGCTTCTTCTATACTTGCTTGATATTGAACATTAGGGTGGTTTTTAAATTTATCCTTAAGCTCTAAACCACTGATGGCGTTAATTTGATTAGGTATGTCTATTGTTGTTATTGAGGAGATATCTTTAAAGTAACTAATATATTCCTCATGTTGTTTGTTAGCCATCATTCCAATAATTACATGCTTATTACAATCTAAACTTTGAAGATATTCATTCAATACTCTAGCACCATCAGGATTATGATCTCCAGAAACTAATAATTTGTTATTATTAATAAGTTCTTTTAGTTTTCCAGACTTAATCTCTTGCAATCTTGCAAGATTGTTGATTTTTTGAATACCTCGTTCAATATGTTCTGCTTTAATACTAAGATTTAAAGTTCTTAAAGTTGCTATAGCAGTTGATATATTTTCTAATTGAAATTGACCAAGGACATTTGGCAATGGAAGTTTTAAACCACCAAATTTATCCTCATAATAAAAGAAACCATTTTCTTTAATCGAATAGCTAAAATCCTCATTAAAAAATAACTTATTAGAAGCGTTATTTTTGATAGTTTTTTTAATGCATTCTAAGGTTTCGATATTGTTTTGTTTTGCAATAATTATATTTGAATTTAGTAGCGCTGATGTTTTTTCAAATACAATTTGTTCAAGGGTTTGTTTATCTTTTGGCAACCAGTCGAGATGGTCCTTGGATATTGAACATACCAAGCTAGCCAAATTAGTTTTTAAAATATTGCAAGCATCAAAACGATGAAACAAGCCTGTTTCCACTAAGTTGATATTATCAGGATATTGAGCTGCCTTGTAAAAGAAGCAAGCTGTAAGCATCTCATACACAGTAATATTTTGATTGTCATTAATATTTTCAACCTTTTTAAATAGATCAGCTAATTCATCGTCATTTAGTTCTTGGTTATTAAAAACAAATCTTTCATTGATCTTTTGAATATGTGGACTTGTATAAACGTTACATTTGATATTAGCTTCTTTAAGAATTGCATAAGCTGCTTGGATTGTAGAATTTTTACCATTTGTACCAACTACCGATATTGCTTTAATTTTATCTTGTGGATTTCCTAGTTTTTCACAAAGATTTTTTATACGATCAAGTGATAGATCGATTTCTTTAGGATGCAACTTTTGAAAGTTGCTGAGTATCTTCTGAAGTTTCATTTTCTTCAGAACTTATAGCAGAATTTTTCTTTAACAATATCGATAATAACGTTCCAATTGTTGAAGCTGTATCTTTACGATTAACAATTAAATCAACAAAGCCAGTTTTTTGGACGTACTCAGATTTTTGGAACCCCTCCGGCAATTCTTGCTTCACAGTACCCTGAATCACCCGGGCCCCAGCAAAGGCCACCAAGGCGCCTGGCTCCGCCAAGATTATAGATCCTAGCATTGCATAACTTGCCGTGATTCCACCCGCCGTGGGGTCCGACAATAAAACTATATAAGGAAGTCCTGCAGCTTTCACTTCGTTTATTGCAAGTGTTGTGCGAGTCATTTGTGATAATGAAATTAATGATTCTTGCATTTTCATCCCGCCGCCTTGAGTCACAACTAGAAGAGGCTGTTTATTTTCAATAGCATGTTGAGCGGCATATAAAAACGCTTCTCCTTCAGCTGCTCCTATGCTTGCTCCCATAAAATCAAAATCAGAAGCAATAGCTGTAATTTTAATATTATTAATTGAACCTGAGGCTACAACCATACTACAATCTAAGCCAGTTTTCTTTCTAGCACTTTTTAATCTTTCTTTATAAGGTTTTGAATCCGTCCAGTTCAAAGGGTCATCTTTAGGTATAGGTGTTTTAAATGTTTCGTAGTTACCTTTTCCAAAAAGTAATTCGAAGCGTTGATGAGGCTTCACTTTATGATGTCTATTACATTCTGGGCATACCCATAAGTTTTCCTCTAAATCTTTTTTTAAAATTGGCCCCTTACAACATGATGTCCAATCACTTTTTGCAATATCTTCTTTAGTAGCTCTATCACGTATAGCAGTTTTAATTTTTTCACCTGCTTTGATTAATTTTGTAAGCCAATTCATATGTTATTTTAATACCTCTGAAAAACTTTTAACTTGTTTCCCAAAACTTTGTGTTAAATCTGGGGCACTCAAGTTATCTTGAATATATTTTACAAATGTTGATCCAACAATAACGCCATTACAACCACTATTAGCCACTTTTTTTGCATCTTCTGGGCTTTTAATTCCAAATCCAGAACAAACAGGAATATTTGTTAATTTTTTGATTCTTTTAACAAAATTTGCAACATCAGTTTCATTAGCAGATTTTACTCCAGTAACACCACTGACGTTTACTTGATAAATAAAACCAGAGGATATTTTAACAATATCTTCAAGTCTTTTTTGATCTGTTGTAGGTGCTGCTAATTTAATTAATGATAATCCATTATAATTTAAAGCATCTCTTAATTCATTTTCCTCTTTTAATTCATGTGGCGCATCAACTACTAGTACAGCATCTGCACCAGCTTTTTTGATGTCTTCTACAAATTTATTAATTGGGTATTTATATAGATTAGCAATATAACCCATCAAAAGGATCCCCACATCTTTGTTGTAATCTCTAATTTTTTTAACAAGTATAATAGTATCATTTAAAGTATATCCACTTTTTAAAACATGGTCATGAGCAGATTTAATTACAGGTCCTTCAGCTGAAGCCTCTGAAGTACAATAACCAATCTCTAATATAGAAACACCGTTATCTATTGCTTGTTTAATTAATTCAAAACTTTGATCTGGGTTTGGGTAGCATCCAACAAAATAGGAAACTAGTTTTGTTTTTGGATTATTATTTTTAAATATCTTTTTAAATCGTTCACTCAAAATCTGTACCAATGTGTTCCTGGATAGTATCCAAATCTTTTTCTCCACGCCCGCATAGGGACAAGCAAATAGTATAATCTTTAGGTTTATTTTTTGCTTGTCTGAAGATTACCTCTGCTGCAGCTGCCATAGGTTCTAATGCAGAGCAAATTCCCTCAGTTCTTGCTATAATTTTATATGCTTCAAGCATTTCTTGATCAGTTGCTGATGAATAAGTAACTGCTTTTTGATCTCTTAAATAAGAGTGAAGTGGACCAACTGAAAAGTAAGTTATACCTGCTCCCAAACTCATGCCTCCTAAAGATTTTGCACCATCATCGGTTTGCAGCATGTAAGTTTTCATTCCCTGCATAATTCCAGGTGTTCCATTTGAGAGTGCTGCAGTTTCATGAGCCTCAACCCCAATTTTAGAAATACTAGGTTCATCAAGAAAATCATATATTGCTCCTGCAAAATTACTTCCTCCTCCAACACAGCCAACAATCATATCTGGTAATTTTCCCTCTTGTTCAAGTGATTGTTCTCTTATTTCTCTTCCAATAATACTTTGTGCAAATGCAACAATTTTAGGAAATGGGTGTGAGGAAACAACAGACCCACATATATAAGCAAAGTCTGGATTTGTGGTCCAAGTTTTAATTGCATCTGTTATAGCTTCCTTCAAAGTTCCTGGTACAGCTTTTAACTTTGCTCCATAGTGTTTTGCTTTAATAATATTTTGGTTTACTCTTGCTATATCTACTTCGCCCATTACTCCAATTAAAGGCATTCCAAATTTGGCAGCTACTGCTGCAGTTGCACTATAATGTTGTCCTGCACCACTTTCACAAATTAAACTTTTTTTGCCCATTCTTTTCGCAAGCAATACTTGAAACAAACTATTTGTGATCTTGTGGCTGCCCGTATGATTTAAATGTTCTTGCTTAAATAAGACTCGTGCACCTCCTAATTCTTTAGTAAGATTTTCTGCAAAATATAGAGGGGATGGTCTTCCTATGTAGTGTTTACAATAATAAGCAAATTCATCTAAAAATTCTTTATCTTTTATTGCTTCTTCAAATCCTTGATTTAACTCATGTAAAGCAGGCATCAAAGTTTCACCAACTGCCATACCGCCCATAGCAGCATCACCTTCGCCATAGTAACCTAGCTCATCTGGACCTGTTTTATAAGAATTTTTTGTCATATTTATTTCAAGAATTAATATTATGGACTGTATTTAAAAACTTATCAATTTTATTAATATCTTTAATCCCTTTTGAGCTTTCTAAATTTCCACTCACATCCAATATATAGTGTTTATTTTTAAAATCGG
>CACDTF010000025.1 GCA_902555665.1 uncultured Pelagibacteraceae bacterium | reverse complement strand
TTTAATTTTTTTTCCTCTTTAATATTAGATACGATTGTTGATAAAAAATCTTCAATTAAATTTTCAGATACTTGTTTTGAAAAACCAAGCTGCATATAAACTAAATTAACTAAGTCTTTTTTAGTTAAATTAATTCTCATATTAAATATTATTCTTAATCTTTTCTATCAAATTACCTTTTACAATTCTATGACAAACATCTAAAGAATTTGAAAAAACCAATATAATCAGTTCCACCATGACTTTTGACGACTGGAGAGTCTAAACCTATAAAAATAGCTCCGTTATATAATCTTGGATCTAGTCTTTTTTTAAATTTTTTTAGGTTTGATATATTTAATAAAGATGAAATTTTGCCTAACAATGTACCTGTCATAGCATTTTTTAATTCACTAGTTATAAAATTTGCAGTACCTTCTGCTGTTTTTAATGCAACATTTCCTGTGAAACCGTCAGATACAATTACATTGACCTTTCCATCCATAAGATGGTTTCCTTCAATATAACCAGCAAAATTATAATTATCTGATTTTTTTTCATTTAATAATTGATAAGTTTCTTTTATAGTCTCATTTCCTTTCAATTCTTCTGAGCCAATATTTAGCAATGCAACATTTGGTTTGTCATTTGGATAAAGCGATGTATATAAAGAGGCACCCATAATCGAAAAATCTAATAGATTTTTAGAACTGCATTCTATATTTGCGCCTAAATCCAATACAACACTCATTCCTTTTTTATTTGGCCACAAAGCAGATAAAGCTGGTTTATCTATATTTTCTATCATTTTTAGATTTAATTTTGATACAACTAGTAAAGCTCCAGTATTACCAGCCGATATAACAATATCTGTTTCTTTATCTTTAACACTTTGAATAGCAAGCCACATACTTGTATCTTTACCTCTTTTTGCACCCTCTAAAGGACTATCGGTGCTTTCAATTTTTTTTTCTGTATGAATTATTTCGAAAAATTCTATAGGTATTTTTCCTTTAATTAAGGGATCTATCTTGTTCTTATCTCCAAAAATTTTAAAAAAATTATTTTTATTTGCAGAATGATTTAAAATAATACCATCTATTATTTTCTTTGGTGATCCATCACCACCCATTGCATCAACTGCAATTTTAATCAAATCTGACATTTTAATAGATTATAATATACTATTCTTTTGGGTCTAAAACTTGTCTTCCCTTATACATGCCTGTTTTAAGGTCTAAATGATGAGAAAGTCTGTATTCTCCTGACTTTTTATCTTCAACTATATTTTTAGTTGAAAATTTCATATTTTGAGATCTTCTCATTCCAGTTCTGGAAGGGGTTTGTTTACGTTTTGGTACAGCCATAATTATGGGTTACTTACACTTTTTAAGTAAGAATTCAAAGTTTTTTTTGATAAATTTGTATTAAAAAGATCAAAATATTCTAATAATTCATCATTATTATTAAAATCACCTAAAAAAGTGGAAATTTTTTTTAGTTTGTCTGATTTTGTTAAATCATCCCAGAAATGTATTTCGGAAACCATAGAATGGAATAAATTGATATAGTCTTTCATTTTTTTATTTATAGACTGATCTCCATATCCTATTTCTCTAATACTCAATTCAAGTTGTCTAAAATTAAAGTCATATATTTCCTGTAAAATTTTCTTATTTGCCTCATTTTTAAAATTTTTCAAAAAAAAAGAGAAATGCAGTAAAAAAAGGGTCAATCGATCAGAAAAATTATCTTCTCTATCAAGATTTTTATATAAATCTTTATTTCTAGTGAAATTAATTAAATTATTATAAAGATGTATATATTTATTATTCATGAATAAAATATTATATATAATTTTAATTTCTTTTATAGTTTCAAATTGTACATTTAAACCTGTGGTAAAACATCATGGTGTTCCTTTTTTAGAAAAAAAACAATCAGAACTGATTGTGAATCAAAGCAATAAAAATGATATCAGAAAGATCTTGGGCAATCCATCTACAACAAGTAAATTTGATAATGATATCTGGATTTATATTGAAAGAAAACAAACACAGTCAAGGTTAAAAAATTTGGGTAAAATGAAAATTTTTAAAAATGATGTTTTGGTTTTGGAGATAGATGGTTATGGCATTTTAAAGAAAAAAGAATTTTATAACAAAGATGATATGGAAAATATTAAAATTGTTGAAACAACAACACAAGCTGGTTTCAAAAAAAATTCATTTATATATGACTTTATGTCAAGTATGAGACAAAAGATTAATGACCCTCTTGGTCAGAGGGCCAAAAAACGTAAAGAAACTAGCCAGCGATAACAGCTAATAAAAGTAAAGCTACTATGTTAGTAATTTTAATCATCGGATTTACTGCGGGACCGGCTGTATCTTTATAAGGATCACCAACCGTATCACCTGTTACAGCAGCTTTATGGGCTTCTGAACCCTTTCCACCATGATTTCCATCTTCAATATATTTTTTTGCGTTATCCCAGGCACCACCACCTGCAGTCATTGATACCGCAACAAATAAACCAGTGATAATAACACCAAGCAACATAGCTCCAACTGCTGCAAGTGCAGCAACTTGTCCACCAATTGATAAAATTATAAAATATAAAACTACAGGAGATAAAACTGGCAACAATGATGGTATTATCATTTCCTTGATAGCGGCAACAGTAAGCAAGTCTACTAATTTAGCATAATCAGGTTTTTGTTTTCTTTTCATAATACCAGGGAATTTTTTAAATTGCCTTCTTACCTCAACTACAACTGCACCACCTGCTCTTCCAACAGCTTGCATTCCCATTGAACCAAAAAGGTAAGGTAACATTCCACCAATTAATAAACCAACAACTACATAAGGATTAGATAAATCAAAAGTTACAACTATACCTTCTAACGCAGATCCTGCTTCTTTTGAAAAATGTTTGATGTCTTCAGTATAAGCAGCGAATAAAACTAAAGCTCCTAAACCAGCAGACCCAATTGCATAACCTTTTGTAACAGCTTTTGTTGTATTACCTACTGCGTCTAAAGCATCCGTTGTTTTTCTAACTTTTTTATCAAGATTAGACATTTCAGCAATTCCTCCTGCATTGTCTGTAACTGGACCGTATGCATCTAAAGCAACAACCATACCAGCTAAAGCAAGCATGGTAGTCACAGCAATTGCAATACCAAATAGTCCTGCAATAGAATTTGTAATAAGAATACCTGCAACAATTATTAAAGCAGGTATAGCAGTTGCTTCCATAGAAACAGCAAGTCCTTGGATAACATTAGTACCATGACCAGTTGTTGAAGATAACGCAACAGATTTAACCGGTCTATAACTTGTTCCTGTGTAATATTCAGTTATCCAGATCAATAATCCAGTGATAACCAGCCCTATAACACCACAATAATATAGATCCATTCCATTAAAAGTTTTATCGTTAATTGTATATTCATTTGTAAAACCAATTACATGATCTGTAACAGGCCATAGTATTACCAAAGATGCTGCTGCAGAGACAACAAATCCTTTATACAAAGCATTCATAACGTTATTACTTCTTCCAAGTTTAACGAAAAATGTTCCAACAATAGATGTTAATAAGCATGCAGCACCAATAGATAAAGGGTAAATCATCATATTTAGATCACCAACAAAGAAAATTGATGATAAAACCATTGTCGCAACAATTGTAACGGCATACGTTTCAAATAAATCAGCAGCCATACCAGCACAATCCCCTACGTTGTCACCAACGTTATCTGCAATTACAGCAGGGTTTCTAGGATCATCTTCTGGAATTCCAGCTTCAACTTTTCCAACTAAGTCAGCACCTACGTCTGCACCTTTTGTAAAAATTCCACCACCTAATCTTGCAAAAATAGAAATTAAAGAAGCACCAAAACCTAATGCAACTAATGCATTAACTATTTCTCTTTCTTCAACATTAGATTTTAATAATATATAATAATAAACAGCTATAGCTAATAAAGCTAAACCAGCAACCAACATTCCAGTTACAGCACCAGATTTAAAGGCAACTGAAAGACCTTGGGCTAAACCTTTTCTAGATGCTTCTGCTGTTCTTACATTAGCTTCTACAGAAACTAACATTCCAACATAACCTGCAATACCTGATAATGCAGCACCTATTAAATAACCAAGACCTACTAGTGGACTAAATGCAATACTTACAATTACTAAAACTACAGCACCAACAATAGCAATAGTTTTATATTGTCTTGCTAAATATGCCTTTGCACCAATTTGAATTGCAGATGCAATATCTTGCATTTTTGCATTTCCAGCACTTGAATTAAGAATATTTTTACCAGTTAAAAATCCATAAACGATAGATAATAAACCAGCTCCAATTGTATATAGTAGTATTGTTTCGACTGTTCCGCTCATATTAACCTTAAGTTGTTGGTTGTTAAATTTTAAGCCCGCACAATACAAAAAAAGATAAAAAAGACAACGATTAACTTCTAAAACCGATGAATATAACCTTTAGATTTAGCTCGTATTTGCTTGCCTTTTTCATCTAAAATCAAAGATCTATCTTTACCGGATACAATTTTACCAATTTTGGTTATTTTAATTCCTGATGCTTTAGATGCGTTTTGAATGATTCTAGCTTTCTTCATATCTGCAGTAAATAAAACCTGATAATCATCTCCATTAGAAATTAGATTAATTTTATTTAATCTTTGTTTTTTAATAAAATTACTCAATACATTGGAAACAGGTATTTTATTTTCAAATAAGTGAAATGATAAGCTTTGTCTATTAATCATTTTTGCTAAATCATCAATTAATCCATCTGAAACATCGATAGAGCTATTAGCAAATTTTAATAAATATTTTGTTAAATTTAAGGGTAACTCTGGTTTGTAATATTTATCTACAAAGAATAATTTATCTTTATTTTTAAATTTAGCTTTATTACTTAATGCTTTAAGTCCTAAATAACTATCTCCCAAATTTCCAGTAACATAAATATCATCATTTAATTTAGCTTTATTACGATAAATTATTTTATTTGAATATCCTAATGAAGTGATTGTGAAACTTAGTTTATTTGAAAAAGTTGTATCTCCACCACATAAATCAATATTAAATTTATTTTGTTCTGATTTAAGTGATTTTGAGATTTTATATAAATTATTTTTTGTAAATGTTTTTTTATTACCCGAACCAGAAATAAAATAAAACTTTGGTTTTACACCTTTACAAATTAAATCAGAAATTGATGACCTTAATATTTTTTTAATTACTAAATCGGGGGATTTAAAATCATAAAAATGCGTACCAATATTATATGTATCAACAGATATAACAACACCTCTTTTTTTATCAAAAAAAACATCATCATTTAGATTAAGAGCAGATTTATTTTTTTTAGCTATTTTCAAAAAATAATTATTTATTAGATTAAATTCATGCATTGTTTGATCTTAATTTTTTTCCAACATTATCTAATAAAGCATTAAGATATTTTGTTTGTGAATCTTCTAGAAAAAAATTAGATGAATTTAAATATTCTTTAATAATTATATTTATAGATAAATTTGGTTTGTACATAAATTCGTAAGTTGCTGCTTTTAAAATAGTTTGAAAAACTTTATCTAATTTTTCGAATACAAATTCATCTCCTAATTTATTATTTAATTCATCTAAAATTAGATCATTTCTTTCTATTGTTCCTAAAACTATATCCTTAATAAATTTTTTAAATCTATGTTTTGGAAAATCTAAATCATCATCTTCATTATAAAATTTCCCATATAACTTCTGGATAATAATAACTCTAGGATTATTTTTTGGATTATAATGAGTTCTCATTTTTGAGACAAAACTGAAATCACAGCTTCTGCAGCTTCAGCACCCTTTTTTCTTCTTGCTCTTGCTTGAGCCATATTTAGACAGGTAATTATTCCATTTCCAATAGGTTTTTTATTATCTATAGATAATTTCATTATGGCATCTGTTGAAGCTTGAGAAATAAAATCAAAGTGTGGTGTTTGACCTTTAATTACACATCCTAAAGCTAAAAAACCATCATATTTTTTTAAATTTTTTGAGATTGTAACTGGAATTTCAAAAGCACCAGGTACTTTAATAATTTTTATTATATTTTTTTTTGGAATTATTTTTAAAGCACTGCTTATTAAGCCATTAGCAATATCTTTATAATAATCTGCTACAACAATTAAATATTTTTTTTTCATCAAATTAATTCCTGTTTTGTAATTTTTATACCATAACCATCAAGACCAATAACTTTTTTTGGTGATTTGGTGATTAATATCATGTTTTTAATTTTTAAGTCTTTAATTATTTGAGCTCCAATACCATAATTTCTTATTAACTTGTCATTTCCCTTTTTATAAAAATCTTTGTTTTTATAATCTTTAAGGGTCTGAGTTACTGATTTTAAATTTGAGTCTTTGATAAATACTAAAACACAATTTTGATATTTTCTAAAATAATTTAAGGTCTTGTTAAATGAATTTGGTAGTGATTGATTTATTAAATAGTTTTGGACGACATTAGACGAAATTACTCTTACTCTTGGAACAATACCTTTTTTTATTTTACCTTTTATTAATGCGAAGTGCTCTGAACCATCTAAAAGATTCTCATAAATTCTAATATTATATTTTTGATTTTTTACATCAATCTTGCTCTGTTTTTTAAGTTTAATAAGTTTTTCTTTTTTTAGTCTATATGCAATCAGATCTTCAATCTTTCCAATTTTTAATTTATGTTTTTTTGCAAAATTGAATAAATCCTCACCTTTAGCCATTGTTCCATCTTCATTCATAATTTCACAAATTACAGCAGAGTTATTTTTTTTTGCCAATTTAGATATGTCAACTGAAGCTTCAGTGTGTCCTGCTCTAACAAGCACTCCACCATCTTTGGCTATAATTGGAAAAACGTGACCAGGTGAAACAATCTCATTTTTATTCACATTTTTTTTTGAGGCAATTTTGATTGTTTTCGCTCTATCTTTAGCAGATATACCAGTTGTTATTCCTTTTTTTGCTTCAATAGAAATTGTAAATGCCGTCTTATTTCTTGATTGATTTACTGGAGACATTAAAGATAAATTTAATCTTTTTGCTTGAAGTGAATCAAGTGCTAAACAAATTAAGCCTCGCCCATATTTTGCCATGAAGTTTATGTTCTTTGCATTTGAGTCTGATGTTGAAATAACTAAATCTCCTTCATTTTCTCTTTTTTCATCATCTACTAAAATAAACATACCACCTTTTTTGGCTACGCTTATAATTGACTCTATTGAAGCAAAATTATTTTTTTCCATTAAAATAATTCCTAACGTATTTAGACAAGATATCTATCTCTATGTTGACTAAACTAGATTTTTTTAAAGTTGATAAATTTGTTTCTTTATATGTGTGAGGAATAATCCAAATTTGGAAACCTTTTTTAGTCACTTTTGAAATTGTAAGAGAAATACCGTTCACACAGATTGATGCTTTTTCTATTAAATGTTTTCTTTCCTTATTGGGTAAATCAAAGTCAAAAAGAAAAGATTTATCTATTTTTTTAATACTTAATACTTTACCAACGGTATCAACATGTCCTTGACAAATATGTCCTGAAATTTTTGTCCCATATTTTAAAGGTAATTCTAAATTTATTTTATCTTTTATTTTTAAAAATTTGAATTTTGATCGAATTATCGTTTCTTTCGAAAGATAAAATTCCATAATTTTGGATTTATATGAAATTAAAGTTAGGCAAACACCATCACAGGCAACAGACAAACCCATGTCTTTATTGGATACTTTAATATTACTTTTTACAAAAATGTTAAGACCTTTAGGTCTTTTAATAATTTTAGTTATAATACCCTGGTTATAAATTATTCCATTAAACATTTTATCTAACTATATAGTGTTATTCGGTCTTTTCGTAAATTGAGATTTAGATTAATTTTTGTTTTATATTTTTGATTTAATATATTTTGACTACTAAAATTCAAATATTCGAAGTTTTTAGATAGGTTTTTCGGACTTTTATACAAATAAAATTTATTAAAAATTTTATTCTTAATCAGTGAATTAGTTAATTTATCTCCTCCTTCAATTAACAAATTTCTACATCCATAATTATATAATTTTTTCAAAATTAATTTAATGTCAAATCTGTTATTTCTATCAATTTTAGATTTAATTAGATGAATTCCTTTTCTTTTAAATTTTGTAATTTTTGATTTATCAGCTTTATTATAAAAAATTAAAGTATTTTTGTTATTGGAAGATTTAATTATATAACTGTTTGTTTTAGAATTTAGCTTGTTGTCTAAAATAATTCTTTTTGGAGAAAATTTTTCAAAACCCTTCAAGCGACAATTTAATTTTGGATTATCTTTATTTAGTGTTTTGTGAGTAATCATTAAACTATCATTTTGATATCTCAACATATGTGTAAACTGATCTGAGTAAAAATTTGTAATCTTTTTCTGGTTCTTGCTGTAAATAATATTGTTTTTTGAAATAGCTATTTTGCCAGTAACAAAGGGTAATTTTTTCTTTCTATTAAAAAAATAAGGTAAATAAAAACTTTCAATTTTGCTTTTTAATAAACCTTTTTTTACAATTATTTTTTTTGACTTTAAAATTTTAAAACTTTTATTTCTTACTCTTTTATCTATGTCAGTAACAGCATATATTACCTCTGAAATTCTTGATTTTATTATCGCGTCAGTACATGGCGGTGTTAATCCATGATGACAACATGGCTCTAAAGTAACATACATTTTTGAGCCTTCTAATTTTTCAAAACTATTTTTAATTGCATTAAATTCAGCGTGTGGTCTTCCATTAAATGAGGTTTGTCCTATGGAAATAATTTTATCATTTTTGACAATAACACAGCCTACAGAGGGATTTGATCCAGTCTGTCCATGACGAGATTTAGCCAAGTCTAAGGCTAACTCCATGTAAAAGTTATCTTTTAATGTAAATTTATCTTTTTTTGTAGACATCAAGCTTGTCCACGAATTGTACAAAATCTTTTTCTTCTCTAAAGTTTCTATATACAGATGCAAATCTTACGTATCCAACTGGGTCTAAATCTTTTAATCCATCCATAACCATAGTTCCAATTGTATTAGTAGATATTTCACTTTGGCCAAGTTCTTCCAAAGATCTTGAAATATTACTAATAAATTTTTCTATTGTTTCTGTATCAATAGGTCTTTTTTTAAGAGCAATATAAATAGATTTAGATAATTTATCTCTATCAAATCCTGATTTTCTTCCATTTTTTTTAACAACCATAAGCTCTCTGAATTGTACTCTTTCAAAAGTTGTAAAACGAGCTCCGCAGACGCATAGTCTTCTTCTTCTTATAGCTGTGCCATCTTCGGTTGGTCTAGAGTCGACAACAGAGGTCTCCCCTTTTTTACATATTGAACAAATCATTTATTATAAGTTCTTATATATCGGAAATGATGAAGTTAAAGAAATAACTTCATTTTTTACTTCGTTTTCTATTTTACTGTTATCTGTTGGGTTTTCAGATAAACCTTTTAGAGTTTTTGTTATTAATTCACCTACTGTTTTAAACTCATTTAAACCAAATCCACGTGTTGTAGCTGCTTGAGTTCCTAATCTTATTCCAGATGTAATCATGGGTTTTTCTGTATCAAATGGAATACCATTTTTGTTACATGTAATGTTTGCTCTAGACAAACTCTCTGCAGCAAGATTGCCTTTTACATTATAAGGTCTCAAATCAACTAGCATTAAATGTGTATCTGTTCCATCTGAATAAATTTTAAATCCATTATTTTTTAAAGTTTCTGCCAACATTTTTGCGTTTGCTAAAACAGATTTAATATAATCTTGAAATTCTGGTTGTAGTGCTTCAAGAAAACCAGCTGCCTTTGCGGCAATAATATGCATTAGCGGTCCTCCCTGATAACCAGGAAAAACGGCTGTGTTAAATTTTTTAGCAAGATCTTCATGATTAGTTAAAATTATTCCTCCTCTTGCGCTTCTAAATACTTTGTGAGTTGTTGATGTAACCACATGAGCATAGTCACATGGATTAGGATATCCTTTACCAGCAACTAATCCTGAGAAGTGAGCCATATCAACCATTAAGTAAGCTCCAACCTTGTCTGCTATCTCTCTAAATCTTTTAAAGTCAATTACTCTGGAATAAGCACTTCCACCTGCAATGATTAGTTTAGGTTTATGTTCTAAAGCAAGTTTTTCAACATTATCATAATCTATCAACTCAGATTCTTTGTCTACATCATAACCTACCGCGTTAAACCATTTGCCTGACATTGAAATTTTTAATCCGTGAGTAATATGGCCACCTGAATTTAAACTCATACCCATGAAAGTATCACCTGGACTTAACAAAGCTAAAAATACTGCTCCATTAGCTTGAGCTCCTGAGTGTGGTTGTGCATTTGCAAATTTACAATTAAATAATTTTTTTAATCTTTCAATAGCAAGATTTTCTGCTACATCAACGTGTTCGCATCCATTATAATATCTTTTACCAGGATAACCTTCGGCATATTTATTAGTTAAAACCGATCCTTGCGCCTCTAATACTGCTTGAGATACTATATTTTCAGACGCAATTAGCTCAATATGTTGTTGTTGTCTGATTAACTCATCTTTAATAGCTTTATAAAGCTCTGGATCTTTTACAGATAAACTATCCTCAAAAAAACTTTTATAACTATCATTTAAATAACTTTTTTCGCTCGACATAATTATATTTTCTTAACCCTTCTCAAGTGTCTACCACCATCAAATTTTGTATTTAAAAAAACACTTATAAATTTTAAAGCATTTTTTTTGGTTATCAACCTTGACCCT
>CACDTF010000024.1 GCA_902555665.1 uncultured Pelagibacteraceae bacterium | reverse complement strand
TGGTAATTAATTTTACAATTGTTCCATAATTTACAATAGATTTTATATCTTTATCGCTAGAAGGTTTTTTATCCTCATAGTCTATTTCAAGACTAAATTTTACTTTTTGTGATTTTTCTTTTTCAGAGTCGTAATAACCAAGTTTTAAATCTAAAATTAACTCATTAATTAGTATTTTTTTCTCATAATTAAATAAAGTTTTATTTTTATCTATTTTGACAATTTTTAAATTATTTTTTTTCATTATTTAGTTCCAAAAATAGTAAGATTCCAACATGCATTCCCATCCTCAATACGAACATAGCAACCAAAAAATGACATTATTTTAAATGCAAAAAAACCACCAATTAAAATAATTGCTGCTGCAAGAAAAGGATTAATTTTTTTCATCTTTAAATCCTAGATTCTATAAAATTAATAATTTTTGGGTGGTAATATTTAAAACAGGGATATGAAACCATATAATGACCAGCTGCTTTTTTTTTCATTTCTTTCTTCAATTTTTTGTCAAGAGCTATAAATTTTTTTTCACTTGTAAGTTTTTCTTTACCTTCTGGCCATGCTTCTTCCCATCCACCTATCATCTTTTCTTTAATTTTGCATTTCACACCATTAACTTCAATATCTTTTCCTGTATGACCAGGAGTGTCAATCCATTGAATACCAGGAATATTTCCTAAATCTTTCTTCATCCATTCACTATTGCTACGCCAATCACCCTCCCCATCTACAGGACTGTGAAAAACTAATGCATCTATTCTTTCAAAACTTTTAATCTCGTCTATTACCATTTTTCTTAAAGGTGTATTAGGTCTTCTATCCCAACAATTAGGCATAAAAGAAATCGTGGCATTAAAATCTTTTGGGTGTAAACCTTTATGCCTAAGAGTATCAATACCTCCACATGATAAACCTGACATAAAAATTTGATCTCTTGGAGTTCCTTTGGAAACTAGTTTATCAATAAGATCTTTATTTACCTTTACCCTCTTTGGAATAGCCCATTCAGCTATTACACAGTCATACCAAGGCTTGTGCCAAGCCCCTTTAAATTTCCATCCACATTTATATCCATCATCTCCTCCTGCTTTATGGAGATTGCCATTAAGCATTAAAACTAGTTCTTTACCTTTAATTTTAGTTCCTGATATTTGACCTAATTGTTTAGGAAGAAAATCTTTACACTCTCCCCATTTCTTTTCAACTTTCCACCCTCCTTTATTAAAAATCATTATGATTTTATTTTCTGGATTTGGAATATCAGTTCCTTTTATGACAGTGACTTTTTTTCCGTCACTATAAATAAATGCATCCCCTTTGATATCTCCAGATTTGCATTCTCTAGCTTCTGCCAAAGAAATTAATGTAAATAATATTGAAATTGTAAGTATTAATTTCCTCATTCTTTGCCCATTACATCTGGTGTTTGCCAATTTAGATTTTGACCACTATCAATAGCTAAAACTTGACCAGTAATAGATATATTTTTTATAAAAAAGTCAACAGCATTACATATTTGTTCAACATCCACCTGTCTTTTTAAAGGAGTTGCTAAGTATTGTTTTCTAAAATGTTTTTCAGATTGTCTTTGATTTTTAATAGTAGGACCAGGTGCTATACCGTTTACTCTAATCTTTGGAGCCAAACTCATAGCACTAGTTTTAGTTAAAGTATAAAGTCCAGTTTTACTAATTGTGTAAGAAAAAAAATATGGAGTAAGTTTAAATACTCTCTGATCAATAATATTAATTATATTGTTATTTTTGCCTTTAACATTTTTTGCAAATTCTTTTGATAATAATGCAGGTGTTCTTAAATTTGTTCTTAAATGTTGCCCCCAACTATCTGTTGTAAAGTTTTCTAATTTATCATTTTCAAATAAAGAAGCGTTATTAATTAAACAATCAAAATATTTAAGTTTTGATTTTGCGTATTTTATAATTTTATTTAAATCATTTTCTTTACTCAAATCACCTTTTACTAAGTAAACTTTTGTTCCTTTCTTAGATAGTTCTTTTTTTAATTTTTCTGCTTTTAATTTTGATTTATTATAATGGATTAAGATTTCTTTATTCGCGCCAGATAATTTTCTTGCTATAGCAGCACCCATTCGGGTTGCTCCACCAGTAATAATTATTTTCCGTGCTTCCATTTTTTATCTCTTTTTTTTGTAACTTTAGTGCCTGGCATACCCATAGTTGATCTTCCTTTAGGATAAAGCTTATTTTTTACATCATACTGCCTTATTTTTGGATTCAATGTAATTTCTAATTCTGTGCTTTCTAATTTTCTTATTTCATCTCTTATTTTAGCGGCCTCTTCAAATTCTAAATTAGATGCCGCCTCTTTCATCTTTTTATCTAAGCCTTTGAGATGTTTTTTAAGATTTCCACCAATATTTGATCCTTCGCTTATTTTGACGTAGTCTTTCTCGTAAACACTTTCTAGAATATCGCTAATATCTTTTTTTACTGACTTAGCATCTATTTTATGTTTCTTATTATAAGCTAATTGAATTTTTCTTCTTCTATCAGTTTCTGCAACTGCTTTTTTTATACTTTTTGTCTCTTTGTCAGCATACAAAATGACTTTCCCATCAACGTTTCGTGCTGCTCTTCCTATTGTTTGAATTAACGATGTTTCAGATCTTAGAAAACCTTCTTTATCAGCATCTAAAATTCCAACCAACGCACATTCAGGAATATCTAATCCTTCTCTTAATAAGTTAATTCCAACTAAAACATCAAATACACCCATTCTTAAATCTCTCATGATTTCAATTCTTTCTAACGTATCAATATCTGAGTGCAGGTATCTTACCTTTATACCGTTCTCGTGAAGATATTCAGTTAAATCTTCAGCCATTTTTTTAGTTAGAGTCGTTACTAATACCCTATGATTATTTTCTATAACTCGTTTACATTCATGCATTAAATCATCAACTTGATTTTTTGCAGGTCTTATTTCTACAGGGGGATCAATTAATCCTGTTGGTCTAATAACTTGATCAATGAATTTTCCTTTAGTTTGTTCTAATTCCCATGGACCTGGAGTCGCTGAAACGAAAACAGTTTGAGTTCTCATTAAATCCCATTCTTCAAATTTTAATGGTCTATTATCCATACAAGAAGGAAGTCTAAATCCATATTCTGCTAAAGTACTTTTTCTTGATCTATCTCCTTTGTACATCCCATTGAGCTGAGGAACTGTAACATGACACTCATCAACAAATATTAAAGTATTATCAGGAAAATATTCAAATAAAGTAGGAGGGGGCTCACCTGGTTTTCTTCCTGACAAAAATCTTGAGTAGTTTTCAATTCCTGCACATGAACCTGTTGCTTCAATCATTTCGAGATCAAATTTCGTTCTTTCTTCTAATCTTTGTGCTTCTAATAACTTATTTTCTGCACGGTGTTTTTTCAAAGTAACTTCTAATTCTCTTTTTATATTTATTACTGCTTGTTCAATTGTTGGTTTTGGAGTGATATAGTGACTGTTGGCATAAACTTTTATTAAACTCAGTTCTCTCACTTTATCACCTGTTAAAGGATCAAATTCTTCTATCTGTTCAAGTTTATCTCCAAACAAACACAATCTCCACGCCCTGTCTTCTAAGTGCGATGGAAAAATTTCCAGATATTCTCCTCTCGCTCTAAATGTTCCTCTATAAAAATTTTGATCATTACGTTTATATTGAAGTGCAACTAAAGACTTAATTATCTCTTCTCTGTTATATTCGTAATTTTTCTGAAGTGTTAAAGTCATTTTACTATATGCTTCAACTGACCCAAGACCATAAATACAAGAAACGCTCGCAACAATTAACACATCATCTCTTTCCAAAAGAGATCTTGTTGCTGAGTGCCTCATCCGATCAATCTGTTCATTTATAGAGGCTTCTTTTTCTATATATGTATCTGATCTTGGTACATAAGCCTCAGGAGTGTAATAGTCGTAGTAAGAAACAAAATACTCAACTGCATTATCTGGAAAAAAAGTTTTCATTTCCCCATAAAGTTGAGCAGCAAGTGTTTTGTTTGGAGCCAATATTAAAGCAGGTCTGTTAGTAGCTTCAATAACTTTAGCCATAGTAAACGTTTTTCCTGATCCTGTAACACCAAGTAAAACTTGGTTAAATTGTTCTTTGTTTGCGCCATTAACTAATTTTTTAATTGCTTCAGGCTGATCACCTGCAGGTTTAAAATCAGACTTAATTTTGAATTTTTTTCCACCCTCAAGTTTCCCACCTATTTTTGGATTTTTACTCTGGATATCTGTAATTAAATCTTGATAAGTATTTTCCATATATTAAACAACGTAGTAGAATTTATTTTTATTTCAATGAGCATAATATCAGACAGTTTAAAAAAGATTAAACCATCACCCACTATTGCTGTAACTCAAAAAGCAAGAGAATTAAAAGCTGCTGGAAAAGATGTTATCGGTCTTGGTGCAGGGGAGCCAGATTTTGATACTCCAGATAATATTAAAGAAGCTGCAATCAAAGCCATCAATGAAGGTGACACCAAATACACAGCAGTTGATGGAACACCAGCACTAAAAAAAGCAATTGTAGAAAAATTTAAAAAAGAAAATAATTTAGATTACACCACTGATCAAATTACAGTTGGTGCAGGGGGAAAGCACGTTATCTATAATGCTATGATGGCAACGCTTAACAGTGGGGATGAGGTAATAATTCCAGCTCCTTATTGGGTGTCTTATCCTGATATAGTTCTATTAGCTGGTGGAAAACCAGTTATAATGGAATGTGGCGAAAAACAAGGCTTTAAAATAAATCCTGCAGATTTAGAAAAATTTATAACACCAAAAACAAAATGGATTATTTTAAATTCACCATCTAATCCAACTGGAGCTTGTTATTCTGAAAAAGATATAAAAGCAATTGCCAATGTTTTAGAAAAACATAATCATGTTTACATTTTAAGTGATGATATTTATGAACACGTAACGTATGAAGGTTTTAAATTTTTTACTATTGCTCAAATAGAAAGCTTAAAAGACAGAGTTCTTACAATGAATGGCGTAAGTAAAGCTTATTCAATGACAGGTTGGAGGATAGGGTATGCAGCTGGTCCAAAAGATATTGTTAAAGCTATTGCAAAAATCCAATCACAATCAACAACAAATCCCTCTTCTATCAGTCAAGCAGCATCAGTTGAAGCACTAAGTGGGACACAAGATTTTATTAAAAAAAGAGCTGACTCTTTTCAAGAAAGACGAGATTTTGTAGTAAAAGCATTAAATGATATTGATGGTATCAATTGTTTAAATCCTGATGGTGCATTTTATGTTTTTCCTAGTTGTAAAGAGTTAATGGGAAAAAAAGATTCTAGTGGCAAAGAAATTAAATCAGACACTGATTTTGTTCAATCTCTTTTAGAGAATAGTGGTGTTGCTGTTGTTCAGGGGTCCGCATTTGGTTTAGAAGGATTTTTTAGAATTTCATATGCAACTTCAATGGAAAATCTAAAAAAAGCTTTAGAAAAAATTTCCTCTTTTTGTAAAAATTTAAGTTAATGAAAACAGCCATAGTATTTGGTTCCACTGGATTAATTGGTGGCCATTTAGTTAACCAATTAATTCAAGATAATTATTACACTAAAATTAAGATTTTCGTTCGTTCACAAACTTCAATTAATAATGAAAAAGTTGAGGTTATAAATATTGATTTTAATAATTTAGGAAATCATAAAACTGAAATTACAGGGGATGATTGTTTTTTTTGTATTGGTACCACAAAGCAAAATTCTCCTGATAAAAATGATTACAAAAAAGTAGAGTTAGATATTCCAAAGGAAATTGCACAAATTGCAAAAGCTAATTCAGTTAAGTCATTTATTTTTATTTCTTCAATATATGCTAATCCAAATAGTTCCGGGAATTATGTGAAATTTAAAGGTTTAGTTGAAGAAGAATTAAAAAAATTAAACTTCTCTAAATTAGGAATATTAAGACCTTCTTTCTTAATCGGGAAAAGAAAAGAGAACAGAGTAGGTGAAAAAATAGGTATTTTGACTTTTAGCGCATTGTCGCCTTTGTTATTTGGGCCATTTAAAAAAATGAGACCAATCAGTTCAGAAAATGTTGCAAAAGCAATGATCAAAATTGCTAAAGAAAATCTGCAAAAAATTACTTTTGAGTCTGATGAAATTTTAAAATTATAATTAAACTAAACCTAGTCTTACAACAGATTTTGCATTCTCTGCCATACAATCTTTTGCAGCTTTGAATTTAAAACCTAATAACTCTTCAGCATAAGAGGGGTCGGTTTGCATTAAAATTCCAAGATCAGGTATCATCATTTTAGCACTTGAGTCTAAATAACTTATCAACTTAACCATGAAATTTGGAAGCTCTTTTTTTGGAAGCTTTTTTGCATAAGCAGGCATTGCTTCAGCCATTAACTGGGATAATTCGACTAATTTTTTTACTTCTTTTCCAACAATTAATCTTCTACCTCCAACTTTATCATTTCCAATACAAGCAACATGAGCTTTTGCAATATCTTTTACATCAGAAATTAGAACAGCAAATTTAGGTGCTCCAGGAAATTTACCAGCCATGAATTGTCTAACATACTCAATTGAGGTACCTCCTTTTTTATCCAGAGCATCACCGAAAACTCCGCCAGGACAAATTGTTGTTAATTTATTTTTTAATCCTTTGCTTTCCATCAATTCCCAAGCAACTCTCTCAGCTTTTGTTTTTGATAAAAAATAATCATTTACCCCTTCAACCCAGTTTTCATCAGTCCAATCTTTTTCTCCAAATGTATAAGGATTAGTTCTGTTAGGTTTTCTAAACATAGCAACAATAGAGGAAGTTTTAACAATTTGATCTACCCCAGCATTTATACCTGCATTTAATACCCTTAAAGTACCATCTACTGCAGGAGGTAATAAGCTTTCTCTATTATTTGAAACTTTTATTGGAAAAGGAGATGCAATATGAAATATATATTTACATCCTTTAGCTGCATCATTCCATCCATCATCTTTAACAAGATCTAATTTAATAAAAGATAATTTATCTATAGGAGCGTATTTACTAATAGTATCTTTAGTTTGCTCAATTAAACTTTCATTTCTTACTGTTCCTAGGACTTCGTAACCAGAATTTAATAATTCTATTGTTGTATGTTTTGCTATCCAACCGCTAATTCCAGTTAGCAATACTTTTTCTGACATTTAATTGTGAGAGAGATGTTTTTCTGCTTCAAGAGCTGCCATGCACCCCATACCAGCAGCTGTGACTGCCTGTCTGAAAATTTTATCTTTTACATCTCCAGCAGCAAAAACTCCAGGCACATTAGTTTCAGTTGAATCTGCTTTTGTGATTAAGTACCCCTCTTTATCCATTTCCAATTGATTTTTAAATAGCTGAGTTGCTGGATCATGACCAATAGCAATGAATACACCATCAAGCTTTAATTCTTGTACTTCGTTTGTTTTGACATTTTTAATTTTAATTCCTTTAACATTTTTAGGATCTTTATCACCAAACACATCTTCAACTACAGAATCCCAAATAATTTCGATTTTTTTATTCTCCATTAATTTTTTTTGAAGCATTTTCTCTGCTCTTAAACTATCTCTTCTATGAATTAATTTTACTTTTGATGCAAATTTTGTGAGGAACATTGCTTCTTCAACAGCTGCATTTCCTCCACCAACTACAGCAACCTCTTTATTTTTAAAAAAGAAACCATCACATGTTGCACAAGCAGAGACTCCAAATCCTCTGAACTCTTGTTCTGAGTCTAAATTTAACCATCTAGCCTGAGCGCCTGTAGAAATAATTATACTATCAGCAGTATATTTCTGACCACTATCTCCAGTTGCCTCAAACGGAGAAGTTTTTAAGTTAACATTACTTATATGATCTTCTATCATTTCTGTACCAACAGCTTTAGCTTGTTCTTTCATTTGATCCATTAACCAGGGACCCTGTATAACCTCTGCAAAGCCTGGAAAGTTTTCAACATCAGTCGTCGTTGTTAATTGACCACCTGGTTCAGATCCATGAACTAGAATTGGATTTAACATAGCTCGAGCCGCATAAACTGCAGCTGTGTATCCGGCAGGACCAGATCCAATTATTAACACTTTTGTGTGTTTAGTTGGATTTTGACTCATATGAAAGCTATATAGTGATTAATGACTAAATTAAAAGGTATTTTATTAACTCAAGGCATGCATGGAATGATTAGCCAAGTTGAGGGATTGGCTAAAGCTCTAGAAATTGAATTCACACACCACAAGGTTGAACTAAATAATTTTTGGAATTTATTACCACCAAAATTTACTCCTGTTTCACAAAATGTTTATAAAAAAATAGATCATTTGGATTTTGATATAATTATATCTTGTGGAAGAAAGAGCGTAATTCCGTCAATTCATTTAAAAAGTATTTCAAATAAAAAGGTGATTAACATCCATATCCAAGATCCAAAAGTAGATTTAAATCATTTTGATTTTGTAATCGCTCCTGAACACGATGGAATTAAAGGTCCAAATGTAATTTCGACTAAAGGGGCCATACATTATCTTACAACAAACGAAATCGAGGAGAACAAGCATTATTTAAAGTCATTTATTAAAAAAGATGATAGAAAAATTTGGTCTTTAATTTTGGGTGGGCCTACCAAGTATTATGATTATTCAACAAAAAATATGAAACATATTTTTTCAATTTTCTATAAATTGTTAAAGAAACATAACTTTCAACTTGTTGTAATTCCATCAATTAGAACACCATTGAATACGATCCATTACGCTAAAGAATTTTTTGGAGAAAATCACACTATTATAATGGATGTTGATAAAAAAGCTTATTTATCAGCACTTGGTTTGTCTGAAAATATTGTAGTTACCTGTGACTCTAGCTCAATGATATCAGAAGCAGCTTTGACTGGTAAACCCATTTATGTAGCAAACATTTTACCGAAAAGAAATGATAAGAGATTCCAAAATTTTAGGAATTTATTTAGAGAATTAAATATTATAAGAAATTTGGGAGAAGAAATAGAAAATTGGAACTATGAAAAACTTGATGAAACTAATAGAGTTGCAAAAATATTAAAAAGTAAAATTGAAAGTTAATGTCATTTTTAAATTCAATTAAAAATAATTCAAAACAATACAATTTCCCTTTTAATCATTGGGAATATAGCAATCCTTTATCAGAGGAAGCAATTGATGAAATAGTGAAAGCAGATATTCCTGATGTGAGTAAACACAATCTTAATTACGACGGCACTAGAGCAATAGATGGTGGAGCTGCAGAATTTAGAGAAGGAATAGCATCAGGTGGACAAGCAATTAAATTTAGATGTTTTATAAATAATGAAAACTCCACTCAATTTCCAAATTTAGTAAAATTTATAAACGAGCTCCAATCTAGAGAAACATATGAAACAATATCTAAAATGATAGATAAGGATTTATCAAATTCTTATGTAAGAGTTGAAGTTATATGTGATCGAGAAGGTTTTTGGCTCAAACCTCATTGCGATATAAAAGAAAAACTTATGTCAGGATTGATATTTGTTAATAAAACAAATGAGTCTGAGGACTTAGGAACAGATTTTTATAATGAAAAATTAGAGAAGGTTAAGACACTTCCTTATAAACATAATTATGGTTATATGTTTACTAGTGGACCAAATACTTGGCATGGAATGGAAAAGAAAAAAATAGTTAAAGAAAGAAGATGTATTCAGGTAAACTATGTTACTTTTGAAACCGATTGGAAGGTAAATTCTTAAATATCTTGGAGTGAAGTTACTTCTAATTTCTTAGTTTTTAATGATCTGATCGCTTCCAAACAGGCTTGAGCAGTAGACATGTTGGTACAATAAGGAACTTTATTCTTTAGTGTTGCTCTTCTTAAAGCTATTGCATCACTCAGTCGGTGTTCACTATTTCCACCCCCAGTGTTTATTACTAGCGCAATTTTTTTTGAGTCTAAAACATCTACTATATGAGGTGAACCTGTGCTTACTTTATTAATAATTTTACATTTCATTCCATGTTTTCTAATATATTCAGCAGTTCCTCTAGTTGCACATAATGTAAATTTAAGTTTTAAAAGATCTTTTGCTAAATCCAATCCTTCGTCTTTATGTGAGTCTTTAAGAGATATGAAAGCCAATCCTTCTTTTGGTAATGAGTTGGCTGCCGCTATTTGACTTTTGGCAAAAGCCATTCCAAAATTTTTATCAAATCCCATAACTTCTCCAGTTGATTTCATTTCAGGTCCTAGCAACAAGTCACTGTTTGGAAATTTATTAAATGGGAACACAGCCTCTTTAACTGCATACATACCTTTGGATTTATCTTTTAAATTAAATTTAGATAACTTTTCTCCAGCCATTACTCTTGATGCAATTTTAGCTAGGGGCAGACCTTTTGCTTTTGATACAAAAGGAACTGTTCGACTTGCTCTAGGATTTACTTCAATTACATAAATTTCATCTTTTTTAATTGCAAACTGTATGTTCATGAAACCTTTTACATTTAAAGCTATAGCAAGTTTTTTTGTTTGATTTTCTATTTCTTTAAGAAGATATGGTTTAATTGATACAGGTGGTAAACTACAAGCCGAGTCTCCTGAATGGATTCCAGCTTCTTCAATATGTTGCATAATTCCTGCAACGTGAACTTGTTTTCCGTCTGATATGGCATCCACATCTACTTCCATTGCATGATCAATAAATTTATCAATCAAAATTGGATTTTCCTCTGCGGCTTTAAATGCCTCTTCAACAAATTTTTTAAGTTGATTTTTTTCATGAACAATTTCCATTGCTCTTCCACCTAAAACATACGAGGGTCTTACCATTAATGGCAATCCTATTTTATCTGCAATTTTTATTGCTTGATTAAATGTCTTTGCAATTCCACTCTCTGCCTGCTTAAGTTTTAATTTATTTAATAAACTTCTAAATCGGTCTCTATCTTCTGCTAAATCTATAGAAGTATATTGTGTTCCTAAAATTGGAAGTTTGTTGTCATGTAAAAATTTAGCAAGTTTAATTGGAGTTTGACCACCAAACTGAGCTATCACTCCTATTAGGTTTCCTTTTTCTTGTTCTTTTTTAATTATGTTAAAAACATATTCCTCTTTTAAAGGTTCAAAGTATAATCGATCACTCGTATCATAGTCTGTTGATACAGTTTCAGGGTTACAATTAACCATTATAGTCTCAAAACCTGCGTCTTTTAATGAAAAACTTGCCTGGCAAC
>CACDTF010000023.1 GCA_902555665.1 uncultured Pelagibacteraceae bacterium | reverse complement strand
AGAGTATCTAGTTATAATAAGCCTGTTCAAATGGTCATATATGGATCTAGCTATGAAGAATTAGAAGAAATTCAAAATAGTGTCTTGAGAGAATTAAGAAAAAATAGAAATATGTCTAGAATTGAAAGTGATTATACAAAAAATAAACCTGAGGTTAAATTAATCACTAATAAAAACAGAGCAAATGATTTGGGAGTTTCTACTGAAAATATAGGTAGAACTTTAGAAACTCTTTATGGAGGAAAAAGAGTAACAACTTTTAGTAAAGAAGGAAGAGAATACCCAATTATTTTACAAAAATATTTAGCAGACAGAAGAGATAAAGATGGGTTGTCAAAAATTTTTGTTAGATCTGAAACAACTGGTAAACTTGTATCTGTTGCAAGTTTAGTTGAGTTTAAAGAGAAAGGCACTGCTGAAGCGCTTCCAAGATACAATCGTCAAAGAGCAGTTACAATTTCTGCTGCGCTTGCAGAAGATTACACTCTAACAGAGGCTATAAAATACCTGGAAGACGTCATGATTAGAGTTGCTCCTCAAAATCAAATCACTTGGAAAGGAAAATCTGAAGAGTTAAAAGAAACAACAAATGAAATATACTTAATTTTTGCTCTTGCTTTGTTAACTGCCTATTTAGTAATGGCAGCAACATTTAACTCTTTTGTTCATCCATTTATTATTATTTTAACAGTTCCACTAGCTGTATTTGGTGGATTAGTATTTATTTTATTTTTAAATAGTTCAGTAAATATATTCTCTCAAATCGCTTTGATAATACTGATTGGTATATCCACAAAGAATAGTATTTTAATTGTAGACTACACAAACCAGATAAGAACTACCGGTGTTAAAATTCAGGACGCTATAATTAAAGCTTGCCAACTTAGAATTCGACCAATCATAATGACTTCACTTAGTACAATGATAGCAATGCTTCCATTAGTTATTGGAAATATTGGCCCAGGTGCAGGTGAAGGCTCTAGATTAGCTGTGGGTTCTACAATTTTAGGAGGAATGATTATTTCAACCTTCTTTACTTTATATGTAACTCCAACAATGTATTTAGCTCTTGCAAAAAATACCAAGCGAATTGATGCAGTTGATATTGAATTAAAAAAACAGCTAAATTAAAAAATAATATATTTTGAAGTTGATAAAGAATTTTTACATTCTGATAATTGTTGCTTATAAATATTTGATTGTTTCTCCACTCTTTTGGCTAGATTAATTACTTTTTTATTTTTTTTATAATATTTATAGTTACCCCACCCCTCATGATAAGCAATATACTGCTTGAAAGCATCTTTTTTTGAAACTTTTAAAATTTTTTCAGTTTTATTAGTATACCAACCAATAAAATCTACACTGTCTTTAAATCTTGTCCTAACAGCAAGCTTATTCCCAGTTTCTTCTTTATATTGTTTCCACGTTCCTTTTACAGCCTGTGAATACCCGAAAGAACTTGATGGTCTCTTATAAGGTACTACTTTAAATAATTTCTGTCTAGGAGGTTTTGCTAACCAGTCAAAACTGGATTCCATTTTTATAATTGCAAGCTGTAAATAAACTGGGGTTCCCCATTTTTTCTCAGTTTTTTTTGCATGTTTATACCACATGTATCTTTCATTAAATATAGAACAACTATCTGCTGTATTTTTTGGAACAGATGAGCAACCTGAAAATAAAATTATTAAAAGAAATAAATAATTAATTTTCAAAATTTTCATTTTTTTTAAAAAAGTAAAATATAATAATGGCTATAATTACACCTACTAGATTTCCAAATAAATCTGGAAATTCAAAACTTCTATTAGGAACAAAGTATTGTAACACCTCAAGTACAATAGATAAAAATATTAAATAAATACTTAAAATATTAAATTGATTATTTTTTCGGTAAGTTAGAAAACCAATAATTGAAAGAACTATAAATGCATACAAATGATTTGTTGAAACAATATAATTTGCAGTAATTTGAGGTTGGATTTTACAATCATTGTAAATATAACAGCCAAGTAAACTACCTGGAAACAAATACAAAATAATTAGAATTAAATTACATATGTAAAAAATAAATTTATATTTTGAAAAATAATTAATCATTAATAATATAGTTTTATTTATCAAATTGATTTAAAAGATAAACAAATGAGTTATTTAATTTTAGTAAGACACGGTCAAAGTGTGTGGAATCTTGAAAAGAAATTTACTGGATGGGTTGATGTAGATCTGACAGAAAATGGAAAATCAGAGGCAAAAAAAGCTGGTGAATTAATAAAACAAGAAAAAATTGAAATTAATGTGTATTACTCCTCTTTTCAATTAAGGGCTAAAAACACTTTAAAAATTATACAGGAAGAATTGCAAGATTTTAAAGAGGTAAAGAGCTCATGGGAATTAAACGAGAGACATTATGGAGCTCTGACAGGGTTAAATAAAGATGAAATGAAAAAAAAACTTGGAGAAGAAAAAGTTCATCAATTTAGACGTTCTTGGGACCTTAGACCCGACCCTTTAGATAAAAAAAATCCATATCACCCAATAAATATTGAAACATACAAAAAAATTCCTTTAGAAAAAATTCCTGATACCGAGTCACTAAAAGATACATATGAAAGAGTAATAAAGTTTTATAGTAACGAGATAGAACAGAAATCAAGTGAAAATATTCTTATTTCTGCTCATGGAAATTCCATTAGAGCTCTTTGCAAGTATTTGTTTAATTTAAATAACAATGAGATCTCTAAACTTGAAATTCCAACAGGAAACCCACTTTTAATTGAATTAGAAAACAGCAAAATTTCTAATTGCAAATATCTTGATCAAGAAAGAGCTAAAGATCTTTTAGTTTTTTAAAAATATCCAGATCAGTTAAATGATAAAAATCTTTTTGGCTTTCATAACCAAATAATTTTTTTTGATCTAATAAATTATTCCAAATTTCCAAAATTGAGTAATTTTCTTTTTTCTCTTTAATAAATAATTTTTTATTAATTATTTGACATCCAATGTAAATAAATTCTTTTTCAACCTCTTTGGTAATTAAATTATTTTTTAAATTAAAATCACCTTTCAACTTTTTATCAAAACTAAATTTTTTATTTACTAAAAGAAGAATGTTTTCTAATTTTTTAGAAAAATACATTTTTTCCATTTTTAATATCTCATCTTTATAGTCATTACTCCAAATTGTATCTGGATTAAAAATTATAAAATCCTTTTCATGAGAGACTTTAATCATATTTTGAATACCTCCACCTGTATCTAAAATATCATCACCATCCTCAATTATTTTGATATCAATATTAAAATTTTTACTTTTTAAAAAAACTGAAAATTGATCTTTTAAATAAAAAGTATTAATTAAGATTTTTTTAATACCTAGTTTTTTGATTAAATTAATACATCTCTCCAGCATGTTTACATCTTTAATCTCTAATAAGGGCTTAGGAGTACTTAAAGTAATTGGGTTTAATCTCTTACCAAAACCTGCACATAAAATTAAAGCTGTATTTATTTTCACAACTTTACCTTATAAATTTTGGAAAATTATTTTTTAATAGCAACATCAAATTATTAAATTGATTTTGCTCTTTAATTCTATGATTAATTAATTCCCAAGCGTAAGGAATTAATTTAAGATATTTTTTTTTATTATCTCTTTCAGCTAAACGCATAAATATACCAATTATTTTTAAATTCCTTAAAACAGATAGTATTTCAAAATCTTTTTTAAATTGTTCTAAATCAATTTTTTTATTTGTTTTGACATAAAACGTAAATACTTTCTCTTTTAATTCATTGGGTGTTTTTAATCTTACATCATCAATTAAGGATGCTAAATCGTAAGCTCTATTACCAATTAGTGCATCTTGACTATCTATTACTGCAATTTTTTTATTGTGGTACATCAAATTTGAAACATGAAAATCTCTATGAACAAATGTAACATTTTTATAATTTAATTTTGATAATAATTTTTTTATCTCTGATCTAAATTTTTTTTTAAATTTAATACTTTTGGATTTAGACAATATCTTTGGTGCATACCAGTCACAAAAAAGTTTAGTTTCATCAAATAAAATTTTGTTTTTATATTCTTGAACTTTATATAATTTTTTTTTAAAATTTTTTACTTTTTTATCTTTAATTAATTGTATTTTGTTTAAAATTTTTATTATCTTTTTAAAAATGACATATTTATTATTCTTTTTATTTTTTAAAATTTGAAACAAAGTTTGATCTCCAAGGTCATTTATTTCTATATAATTATTAGTGTAATTTTCACTTATTAGATTTGGTGCTAAAATTTTATTTTTAATTAAAATTTTATTTATAGCATCGTAAATTAAAAGATTTTTTAACTTTTCTTTCTTGGATATTACAATAATAGATTTATTTTCTCTGTTTCTATAAAATTCTCTAAAAGATGCGTCACCTTTTATTTTTTTCAATTTTGCTAAGCTTTTCATCAAAATAGTTTTTAATTTAAACTTTTATGTCTACAGTTCTATCATTTAATTGATTTAAATAATTAAATGTTAAAGTTATAAATTTTATACCTCGTTTGTCAGCAATCAATTGTGGCCATTCTATAAGTGTTATTAATTTATTATCTTTTTCAAAAATATCTAAATTATTAATATCTTCTTTCCTATTTATTCTAAATAAATCATAATGTTTTATTCTTATATCTTTCACCTGATACTCATTTAATAAACTAAAAGTAGGGCTTGTAATTTCTGATTGTGTTAAATTATTTATTTTTTGATACTCATTTATAAAATACTTAACAAAGGTTGTTTTACCAACGCCCATCTCTCCATATAAAAAAACAAACTCGCCGCCTTTAAGATATTTTGTAAATTCTTTAGCTAATTCTTTAGTTAACTTCTCTGAAGTGATATCGATTGTGCTATCTTTAATAGCGATAGGCATCTGGTTTGAAAGGACCTTCTGTTCCAACGCTTATATAATCTGCTTGCTCTTTTGATAATTTTGTTAGTTTTGCCCCAACTTTTTTTAAATGCAAAGTTGCTACTTTTTCATCTAAATGTTTTGGAAGTACATAAACTTTATTTTCATAATTTTTATGATTATGCCAAAGTTCTATTTGAGCAATAACTTGATTAGTAAATGATGCACTCATTACAAAACTTGGATGTCCAGTTGCACAACCAAGATTAACTAATCTTCCTTCAGCTAAAAGAATAATTCTTTTACCACTAGGCAACTCTATTTCATGCACTTGAGGTTTTACTTCGGTCCATTTATAATTCTTAAGAGCCTCAACTTGTATTTCATTATCAAAGTGACCAATATTACATAAGATGGCTCTATCCTTCATATCTCTCATATGGTCTGCGGTAACAATATCTTTATTACCTGTGGCTGTTACAACTATATCTGCTCTACTAATAGCCTCCTCCATTAATACCACTTCATAACCTTCCATAGCAGCTTGGAGAGCACAAATTGGATCTGCCTCAGTAACTAAAACTCTAGCACCACTTTGTCTTAAAGATGCAGCACTTCCTTTTCCAACGTCTCCAAAACCAGCAACAATTGCAATTTTTCCAGACATCATTACATCAGTAGCTCTTCTTATTCCGTCAACTAAGCTTTCTCTGCATCCATATAAATTATCAAATTTTGATTTTGTAACAGAGTCATTCACGTTTATTGCTGGAACTAAAAGGGATTTATCTTTTTCCATTTTATTTAGTGCTTTAATTCCAGTGGTAGTCTCTTCTGAAACGCCCTTTATATCTTTCATTAAATCCTGATATTCATTGTGCATAATAGCTGTTAAATCTCCACCATCATCTAATAACATGTTAGGCTTCCAGTCAGGTTTTCCAATTATAGTTTGTTTAATACACCATAAATATTCCTCTTCTGTTTCACCTTTCCAAGCGTAAACAGGAATCCCAGCTTTAGCGATGGCCGCAGCCGCATGATCTTGAGTTGAAAAAATATTACAAGAAGACCATCTCACTTCAGCGCCCAATGCAACTAAAGTTTCAATTAATACAGCTGTTTGAATTGTCATATGTAGACATCCAATTATTCTTGCACCTTTTAATGGTTTTTCTTTAGAATACTCTTCTCGTAATGCAATTAAACCAGGCATTTCACTTTCAGCTATTGATATTTCTTTTCTACCAAATTCAGCTTGGGCAATGTCTTTTACTTTATAATCTTCCATGGCAAGCTTTATACAGCTAAGTATTTATTTATCAAGATATGATTAAACATTGGGAAATCTTATCTCTATCATTGCACCTTCTTTATCAATACGATTAGATGCTACAATTTCACCATCGTGGAGTTCAACCAAGTTTTTTACAATATTTAAACCTAAGCCTGAATGTTCTCCAAATTTTTCAGGTCTATTACTATAAAATCTTTTAAATATTCTTGACGTGTCTTTTTCTTTAAATCCTTGTCCTTCATCAATAATTTTGATTGATATTTGATTTTTCCCATTAACAGAAACATCAACAAAAACATTAGTACCATCTTTACTAAATGATATTGAATTATCTAATAAATTTGCAATGATTTGTTCAATTCTGTTTTCTATACCATTTATTAAATATTTATCTTTTCCGTCATTTTTATATTCAATTTTAATTCCTTTTTTCACTTGATGAATATTATTGTAATCATCAACAACAGATTGAATGATAGGTTCAATATTAATTTTTTTCATTTTTTCTTTACTTAAAGCAACTTCATCCTTTAACATTTGCGAATAATCAGTAATTAATCTTTCTATTCTTTGAACGTCATGACTAAGTATATTCAATAATCTATTTCTCTGTTCGCTATCATTTGTGTCTTGTAAAATTTCTGATGCACTTTTTAAAGATGCTAATGGATTTCTAATTTCATGAACTAAATCTGTCGAAAAATTTTCAGCATGTGCAACTCTATTTTGAAGCTCATTTGTCATATCCTCTAAAGAATTAGATAAAAGTCCTAATTCGTCATTTCTTTTTTTTAAATTTTCAATACCTGGTTTAACTTGATTTTTTTCTTTAACACGAATTGTATATCCAACGAGATTTTGTATTGGTTTAATAAAATATCTGCTTAAAACAAAAGAAAAAATTAATATTACAAATCCTACAGATATAGCTGTTCTTATTACAAATGCTTTTCTCTCATCTATCGCAGTCTTTATTTCATTAGCATTTTCTGTAATAGCTACATAACCAAGATTAATTTCATTCTTTGTAACATTCTTAATTGTTGTTACATTAAATTGATTAAAATCTTCTTGAATAAATGTGTAAGGAGCTCCTAAATTTTCAGAACTAGAATAATTTTTTAATATATCTTTGAATGAAAGAGGTTTTTTTTCATCAATTTTTATATTTTTTTCCTCAATATTTTTTTCTATTTCCTCATTATCTAAACTTTCAAATTCAATTTTATCAAGTCTTGTAGAGAATGACCTTGGATCAAGATCTAAAGTATCAGTGTCTCCAATAAGGTTAAGTTGATCATCAAAAAATATTACTCTATCTAAATTTTGAAAAATAAACCTCGTAGAAAATAAAAATCTTCTAATATCGTCAGATTGGAATTTTACATCTAGCCTTAAAATATTATCAATAGTGTTGTTAATAATGTTTGTGTGACTTTGAGATTTTTTTTTTATTAAACTTGGCTGAACATTATTTAGATATATGAATGTAAATAGTCCAATAATTGTAAAAATTACAAAATTTATAAATAAAAATTTTTTTAATATAGAGAGAGTTTTTAAGTATTTACTAAACATTAGCTAACATTCCATCTATATCCACTACCATACCTAGTTTCAATAGCTGAAAAATCAGGATCTACTTTTTTAAATTTTTTTCTAATTCGTTTTACGTGACTATCAATAGTTCTATCCTCAATATCTGTATCCTCTCGGTAAGCTATATCCATAAGCTGAGCTCTTTCTTTGATTATACCGGGCCTCTTTGCTAATTCTTTAACAATTAAAAACTCAGTTGTTGTCAATTTATCAGGCAACTGTTTTCCATTCCATTCACACTCGAGTTGTGATGGATCTAATTTTAATCTTCCATGAGATATCAGGCTTTTATTTTCCTCTAGAATATTATTTGAATCTTTTTTTCTTAACTGCACTCTAATTCTTTCAATCAAGACTTTTATGGAAAAACCTCCTGATTTTTTTACAAAATCATCTGCGCCCAGCTTTAGACCTAACAACTCATCAATTTCATCATCTTTAGATGTTAAAAAAATTACTGGTAAAGAAGTTTTTTTTCGAAGTTTTTTTAGCAATTCTTCTCCATCCATCTTAGGCATCTTTATATCTATGACTGCTAAGTCAGGTGGCATTCTGGTTAAACCGATTAATGCACTTTCACCATCAATATATGTTTGAACTTTAAAACCCTCTTTTTCCAATGCGATACTCAAACTTGTTAAAATATTTCTATCGTCATCAATTAAAGCTATTGTTTGTTTTTGCATAAAGTAGTTTAAAAATACTAAATTGTCCTAATTTGGGCAATGTTATAAATTTAATGTAACATACCCCAATTATCTCCAACATTAATATCAACTGTTAAAGGAGTTGAAAAAGAATGATAATCACTCTGAGCTACACTGGTCATTTCTTTCTCAATTAATTTAATCATTACTTTTTCATCTTTTTTTGGAATTTCAAAAATTAATTCATCATGAATTTGCAAGAGCATTTTTGAATTAGAATTTTTTTCCTCTGATAATTTCTTATCTAATCTTATCATGGCTAATCTCATTACTTCAGAAGCAGAACCTTGAATGGGAGCATTAATTGCAGCACGTTCTTGAAAATTTCTGACATTAAAGTTTTTGTCATTTATTCCATTAAAGTGAGATCTTCGTCCAAAAATATTGTTAACATATCCACTTTTCCTACAAAATTTAATTGTATTATCCATGTAAACTTTAATTTCTGGAAACTTAGCAAAATATGAATTCAAAAATTCCTCTGCTTCATAGTTAGAAACATTTATTTGCTTAGCTAATCCATATTGCGAAATTCCATAAATAATTCCAAAATTAATAGCCTTAGCCTTTCGTCTGTGATCTTGATTAACTTTTTTGATATCAATATTAAATATTTGGCTGGCTGTTAAAGAGTGAATATCTTCTTTATTTTTAAAAGCTTTTTTCAGTTCTTTTACATCTGCCAGGTCTGCTAAAATTCTCATCTCAATTTGATTGTAATCCGCAGAAATTAATAGGTGCCCTTTTTTTGCAGTGAAAGCTTTTCTTATATCTTTTCCATCTTCTGATTTAATTGGTATGTTTTGTAAGTTGGGATCACTAGATGCTAGTCTTCCAGTCGTTGTAGCAGCCAGCAAAAACGAAGTGTGAACTCTTTTTGTATTTGGGTTTAAATGCTCAGGTAAAGCATCTGAATATGTATTTTTTAATTTTGAAACTTGTCTCCAGTCTAAAATTAATTTTGGAAACACATGACCTTTAAAAGCTAAATCCTCTAAAACACTTGCACTTGTTGCAAAACTTCCTTTTTTAGTTTTCTTTAAACCAGCTATTTTCAAGTCATTATAAATTATTTCACCTAATTGCTTTGGAGATGCGATATTGAACTCTTTTTTTGAAATTTTAAATACTTCTTTTTCAAGTTTTTGGATTTTTTTTTCAAATTTAGATGAAAGAGATTTTAAAAACCTACTGTCAATTTCAACTCCTTCTATTTCCATAAATGCAAGAATTTTAATTAATGGTTTTTCAAAAATTTCATAAATATTGATCATTTTCTCTGATTTTAAATTTTTGACAAATTTCTTGTATAATCTAAAAGTAACATCAGCATCTTCAGCAGCATAATCTTTTGCTTTATCTAATTCTACTTCACTAAAATTAATTTCTTTCTTACCTGTGCCTACCATCTCTTTAAAAGAAATAGTTTTATGTCCCAAATGAATTTCTGATAAAGTATCCATATTATGTCTATTTTTTCCAGCATCTAAGACATAAGACATCAGCATTGTATCTTCCATTGATGAAAGTGTTATTCCGCACTTATAAAATACGATAAAATCAAATTTTATATTTTGACCTATTTTTTTAATACTAGGATCTTCTAATATTTTTTTTAATTTTTTAATTACTGCTTCTTTTTTAAGACACTTGGGTGACTTATGACCAACTGGTATGTAACATGCTTTTCCAATTTTAGAGCAAAGAGAAATACCTACTAAATCTGCTTGGTGAGGATCTAATGAAGTGGTTTCTGTATCTACAGCGACTTCACCAACTTCTTCTGCCTCCTCTATCCATTTATCAATTTCATCTAAGCTATTAATTAAATAATAATTTTTGTTATTTACCGTTTGTTGTTTTTCTAGATTTTCAGTTTCAATCTTATTAATTTCTAGTTCAGGTTCTCCATAAGCAGAAATTGCAGAGCTTAACAACCTATTAAATTCCATTTCTCTTAAAAATTTATATAATTTATCTTTATCTATATTTTGCAATTTAAATTCACTTAACTCCCTATCAACAGGAGAGTTGTGATCTAGTGTTACAAGTTTTTTACTTATTAGTGCTTTATCCTTGTTCTCAATTAATGTTTCTCTTCTTTTATTTTGCTTAATCTCATGAGCAGATTTTAGTAAGTTTTCTAAAGTGCCATATTTGTTAATTAGCTCTGCGGCTGTCTTAACACCTATCCCCGGAACACCAGGAACATTATCACTACTATCTCCTGCTAAAGATTGTACATCAATAACTTTTGAAGCATCTACTCCAAACTTTTTTACAACATCATCATCAGTTATAAATTTATTTTTCATAGGGTCAAAAATTCGAACCCCTTTTTTGTAAAGCTGCATTAAATCTTTATCTGATGAAACAATTGTAACCTTTGCACCCTTTTTAAGAATTTGATCAACATATGTAGCTATTAAATCATCTGCTTCATAATTAGGAAGATCTACAGATGGCAAATTAAATGCCAGGACTGATTTTCTTATATATTCAAATTGTGGAGCTAAATCGTCAGGCGCCTCAGATCTATTAGCTTTATAATCATTATAAATTTCATTTCTGAAAGTTTTTCTTGCTGAGTCAAATATTACTGCAAAATGTGTTGGTTTTTGTAAGTTTTGATTGGATTTTGAATCTTCTAATAATTTAAATAACATACTGCAAAAACCACTTACAGCACCTGTTGGAAGACCATCACTTTTTCTACTCAATGGAGGCAAAGCATAATAAGCTCTAAAAATATAACCAGAGCCATCAATCAAATAAAAATGATCCGTTTTTTGAATTTTATTCATGAAGTATTATTAAATATTATAATGATAACATATTCTGTATATAAAAAAATTTACTTTCAATTATTATAACAATTATAAGTAGATTATTTTTTATATTTTGAGTATTATTTAACAATGGAATTAACAAAAAATCTCACGCAAGCCAAACTATTTAAATCTCTGGTTGTTATTGTTCTTGGTTCAATAGCACTAACTATATCAGCAAAAATCAAAATTCCTTTCTATCCAGTTCCTATGACTATGCAAACATTTGTTGTATTATTTTTAGGAATAAGTTTAGGGCATAAAATTGCACTAGCTACAATTGGTCTATATCTAATTGAAGGAATTGCAGGGCT
>CACDTF010000022.1 GCA_902555665.1 uncultured Pelagibacteraceae bacterium | reverse complement strand
AGTGAACAAATCTTGGTTTACTAGTTTGTCAAAATCAGATCAGTTAATTATTAAAACTGCATGTGATTGGGCTGACACAACTACAATGGCTGAATACAATGCTAAAAACGGAGCTGCACTAGCACGATTAGTTAACGAAAGTGGAGTTAAACTAGAGAAGTTTAACGACAAAGTTTACGATGCTTTCGCCAAAGGTGCTGCTGAAGTTTTCGATGAAGTTCAACAACATAGTGCTCTTGCTAAGAAAGTACATGCTGCCTTTGTTAAAGGTCGTAAGGAAATTGGTGCTTGGACTAACTTGTCTGACGGGCCATATGTTGCTCAAAGAAATAGAGCATTAGGAGTATAATTTAATTCTAATTATTACCAGAGGGCCCTTAAATGGGCCCTCTTTTTATATATCAATAAAAGATTTAATATGATGGCGAAAAATAACTTATCTATTTTAATAAGAATATTTAGTTATTCTATCTTAGCTTTAACTTTTGTTTTTTTAGTAAATAATGTTTTAACAGTTTGGTTTGATTGGCCAGGAGTTAAAAAACTTTTTGCTCATTATGAATTATTTGGATTTAAAAAATTAAATAAGCCTTTAGAGGGGCTTGCAATAAATTTATCATATATTCAATTACTATTTTATTTTGTATCTTTAGCAGGAGTTATATTTTTTGTTTTGAAATCCATAAAACAAACATTGCAAACCGACTCTGAGATCTTATCGAAAATTACAGCTTACGTAGTAAGGTCCTCTTTCTGGGCTGTACTAATTGTTGGAGTAGCAGACTTTTTAATCTCATTCATGGTAGTAGAAAAACTAGTTGAGCCAATTTTTGGAGAACAACTTAAAATTAATTTAGTAATACCTGCTTTTAGAATTACATATATACACTTTCCTTTAATATTGGCTTCTTTTGTAATTGGTTATTTTACAAGATCTGTAGGTTTTATTTGGTTAGCAGTTTTAGTTGTTGGAAGTGAATTTTTAATTGTATTATCAAGATTTATTTTTCAATATGAACAAGCATTCCAAGGCGACTTAGTTCGTTTTTGGTATGCAGCCCTATATTTATTTGCAAGCGCTTATGCGTTAATTCATGAAGGTCACGTAAGAGTTGATGTTCTTTATACTGGTTTTAGCGAACGTAAAAAAGCATGGACTAATGCAATTGGGTCATTAATTCTAGGAATTCCTTTATGTTTGATTGTAATATTTTTAGGCATGGGGGGTAAAGCTAGTATCATCAATGGTCCTGTAATTTCATTTGAAATTACGCAGCAAGGTTCAAACGGATTATATTTACTTTATCTAATGGCAGTTTATTTAGCTGTGTTTGCAGTAAGTATGTTAACTCAATTCACTAGCTACTTTATGAGTAGCAGTCATAAACTTTTAAAGAATTAAATAATGGAACATTTATTTTTAGCTTTACTTGTAATTATAATGATTGGAGCATTAGCTTCTGGTTTTCCAGTAGCTTTTGCATTACCTGGTTCAGCAATAATTTCAATCGGGCTTGCTGCTTTTTTTGGTTACTTATTTGCGGGCGATAGTAGTGCTTATTTTGCTGTTGATGGCCCTAAAGAATGGTTAACCGCCGGCATTACAAACTTTAGGAGTAACTACTGGGATGTAGAAACTGATACTTTAATTGCAATTCCTTTATTTATTTTCATGGGGATCATGCTGCAAAAATCAAAAATTGCAGAAGATCTTTTAGTTACAATGGGGCAGTTGTTTGGACCAATCCCTGGTGGTTTAGGAATATCAGTAATTTTTGTTGGGGCGCTACTTGCAGCTACCACGGGTATTGTTGGCGCAACAGTAATAGCAATGGGATTAATATCACTACCCACAATGCTTAATAATAAATATGATAAAAGTCTAGCAAGTGGAATTGTTTGTTCATCAGGAACTCTTGGACAAATTATACCTCCTTCAATTGTATTAATTATCATAGCCGATCAATTAGCTAGCGCAGCAGACGTTGCAAATACTATGCGTCAGACTGATTACAAAATTTTAACTGGTGAATTTAATATGCCTGGAGAATTTAGAGTGGGTTCCACTTCTGCAGGAGATATGTTTTTGGGGGCATTATTACCTGGTTTAGTATTGGTTGGTTTGTATATGATTTATGTATTTGTATACGCAAGATTAAATCCCAAGGCAGCTCCTCCCGTTCCATTTAAAGGAAATTTTGACTCAAAATTTTGGATTAAGGTTTTAATAGTAATTATTCCTCCCCTTGCTTTAATTTTTGCAGTTTTAGGATCTATACTTTTAGGTATTGCAACTGTTAATCAAGCTGGATCTATTGGAGCAATAGGCGCAACTATGATGGCAGGTTATCGTTTACATAAAGGAAAAAAAGATGCTTATTATCCAATTATAATTGCAATTTTATCTGTCATTCCAATTTATATTTTATCTAAAAATTATAATTTAAATATTAAGGCTGTTGAAACTAGAGATCTTACAGCAATTTTTATTACAGGATTTTTTACAATTACTTTTTTAATAGGAATTATTTGGAGTTTTTGGAGAGCATACAAAATTGAGAATGTTTTAAGAGAAGTTGTTACAGAAACATGCGTAACGACTTCAATGGTTTTTATAATTTTATTAGGAGCTGCAATGTTAACCTCTGGATTTAGAGCGTTTGGAGGAGAAGAGCTAGTAAGAGATTTTCTTCAAGATTTGCCAGGGGGATTTTGGACACAGTTTATCGTTGTAATGGCAGTGATTTTTTTACTAGGTTTCTTTCTTGATTTTATTGAAATAGCTGTAGTTGTTGTCCCTATCATTGCTCCAATATTATTAGCTGAACCAGGAGCTAATGTAAGTGCAATTTGGCTTGGTGTAATGATTGGAGTGAATTTACAAACCTCATTTTTAACACCACCATTTGGTTTTGCATTGTTTTACTTAAAAGGTGTAGCTTCAAAACTTGTTACTACTTTAAATATTTGGAAAGGCGTGGTTCCATTTATTATTTTACAATTAATTGGTCTTGGAATTGTCGGTTTTTATCCATCATTAGTAAATTACCTACCAGCAAGAACATATTTAACATCGAACGTTGCTCCACCACCGATGAATCCAAAGCTACAATATTGCTTACAAGAGTACAAATTTGCGATTTACAACACTGAAGAACAAAGAATTACTAATGCAATAAAAGACATGCAGAAATTAACTCCCGCAAATCTTCCAATGGATAAATTAGATATTTTTGAAGAGCATTTTGATAATGCGCTTGGGACTTTTGCTATTGTTAAAAAACTTCAAAAAACAGAGGAAGAATATGAATTATTCACAAAAGATTATAGGGACTTGCATTTCAATGTAAGAAAAATTGAGAAAAAAATTAGAAAAATAGACCAGAAAATTAAAAAAACAAAAGCTGAAATTAGAAATTTAGATGATGATAACTTATCAAATAAAAATAAATTAGAATTAAAGATCGAGAATTACGAGCTAGAAATTAAAGAACTTCAAGATAAAGTTCCTGAAAGTTGGAAAGCTAAAAATGGAGAGTTTGAAATACTGCACAAAGCAAAAAATACAAGAACAAAAAGGTATAGAAAAAATGTTGATGAAGCTTATGAAACTCTGGATCAAATAGTAATGTTTATAAATGATAATGAAAAATTAAAAGAACTTTCATCAGAAATAAAAGAATTAAAATATAATATTGATAATAAAAATTACAAAAACTCAATATCAGTAGTTGATAATCTTTTTGAAAAACTAGGAGAAATTTCTGGAACCGAAGAATTTGCAAATAAATTAGATGACCTAATATCTGTTATAGATAATGATGAAGTAGATGAGCAAAAATTAACTGAAGTAAGTTCAGAAACTTTCAATCTTTTCAATTTAGAAGTTTCATGGAGAGATGATGCTAATAAGAATTTGATGCCTGAATTAATTAAATATAATGATGTTATCAAACATAATATTGGTCTAAGACTTCAAAACAGATTAACTAAAGAACAAGCTAAATTTGTTGCAAGGTGTAATTCAGTTCATAGAGATATATCTTTAAACTTTTAATTAATGGAAAATTATATTTTACCAAAAAAACAGGCTATTGTTGTTTTTTTTGTATTTGCATTTGGTTATTTTTTATCATGTTTGTTGCGTGCAATTACTGCAACACTTTCCCCTGTATTAACCTCAGAATTTAATTTGTTAGCAGCCGATTTAGGATTGTTAGCTGGGGGTTATTTCTTGGGTTTTGCTTGTATGCAAATACCTCTTGGATATTTGTTAGATAAATATGGACCAAAAAAAATTGTCTCTTCTTTTTTATTAATTGCATTAGTTGGAACAGGATCATTTGCTTTAGCTGAAAGTTTTTCTGGATTGTTAGTTTCGCGAATTTTAATCGGCATAGGTGTTAGTGCTTGTTTAATGGCTCCATTAACTGGTTACAGAATATGGTATGCAGAAAATCAACAACAAAGAGCAAACTCATGGATGCTAATGATTGCATCATTAGGTTTTTTGTCATCTACATTGCCTGTGCAACTTTTATTGCCTAGTCTCGGATGGAGATGGATATTTGGCGGCATCGCTATCTTAATTTTAATTAGTATTTTTTTAATGTTAGTTTTCATTCCAAAATGGAATTTAACTAAAAATAAAGAGTCTGAAGAGCCAAGTAATACTGGAACTTTATCTGAAGTTTGGAAAAATAGATTTTTTATAAGTGTAATTCCAATGGGTTTATTTAATTATGGGGGCTTAATGGCTATACAAACTTTATGGGCAGGACCATGGATGACTAGAGTTGCTGGTTATACACCATTACAAAGTGCTACAGGATTATTTTGGATCAATGTAACTATGTTGGTATCCTTTTTTTTATGGGGTTATTTTTTACCAAAAATTTCAGGAATAGGGTTTAGTGCTAAAAGAATACTCAAATTAGGTTTGCCAATTAGTTTTTCTGTAATGTTAGTGATAATTTTATTAGGTCCAAAAGCAGGGGCTTTTTACATAACTTTATTTATTTTAAGTTCAATTTTTTTATCAGTTACACAGCCAGCCGTGGGCCTTTCTTTTTCAGGTTATTCTGCTGGTAAAGCACTAACTTCATTCAATTTATTAATATTTGCAGGAACATTCATAATGCAATGGCTAATGGGCTTAGTGATAGATATTGTTAAAGGGATGGGTTACACAGAAATATTTGCTTTTAAATCAGCTTTTTCAGTTTTCTTAATCTTAAGTATTATTTCTTATATATTTTTTTTAATATTAAATAGAAAAAAATATGAAAATAAAACGTAGGAATTTTTTTTTGGAATTATTTATTGGTATTGTTGCTATTTACTTAATTGTTTTAATTTTCTTATTCTTTTTTCAAAGAAATTTAATGTATCATCCTGATGAGAATAATTATTCTGGAGATAATTTAGAAGTTAACATTGAAAAAGTTAATATTAAAACAACAGATAATATTAATCTTTTAGGCTGGTTTCATAATAAAAATTTAAAAAGTTATAAAACAATAGTTTATTTTCATGGAAATGCAGGGACACTTGAAAACAGAATCCATAAGTTAAATCATTTTAAAGACATGGATGTTAATTTTTTAATTATTGCATGGAGAGGGTTTAGCGGCAATAAAGGAAAACCAAGTGAGGAGGGTCTTTATACAGATGGTGCTAGTGCAATAAACTGGCTTAAAGAAAAAGGTCTAAAAGAAGAAGATATAATTATTTATGGAGAGTCATTAGGAACTGGCATTGCTACTGAAATTACTCAGAATAAAAATTTTGCAGGATTAATCTTAGAAACGCCCTTTACATCAATGATAGAGGCAGCGAAAAATTTTTATCCATATATTCCAGTAGGTTTAATTTTAAAAGATAAGTATGAAAATAATGAAAAAATTAAAAATATTAATATTCCAATATTAGTAATGCATGGTGAGGCTGACCAAATAGTTCCATTTTGGATGGGTAAAAAAATTTTTAATTTAGCAAGTGAACCTAAATATTCATATTTTACAAAATATGACGATCATATGATGGAATATGATGATAAACTTGTATTAGCTCTTAAATCTTTTGTTGATAGTTTAAATTAAGCCATAATCTAAACAAAGATAATTCAAATTTTTTTTTTAAATTAATTTATGAAAAATTTTTTCTTATTTTTTATTGTTCTTTTTTCTTTAAATAATTTATCAAATGCCAAAGAGAATTTAGCATCTGTAGACAGCCTTTTTCATATTGATCAAATGAATTCGCACGATGAAAATTTTGCATTATATTTTAAAACTCGTGAAAAAGCTGTCTTAGCTCGAGGAGAAAATTCAAATTATATTAATGATTTTCCAAAAGATCTTTATATTTATAACTACAAAACGAAAGAGTCTTTGCCATTAATTTCTTATGAATGGTTTCCCAAAACAGCAAAATATTTTTTGCAAGAGTATGATTTCCCAGTTTTTCCAGATGATTTTGCATATTACCTTTTAAAAGATAACAAAACTCTGGTGATGATTAGTGCTGTAAAAAGTTTAAAAACTAACTTTAAATTTGATATTGTTGAAAAAAAGTTAGAGCTTTATCCTATAAATGGAAAATTTGATTTTATTATTTCTTCGATAGCTAAAAATTGTGGACATTATGAATTTAAAGAACACTACAAATGTAGTTTTTATAAACCTTTAATTTCCAGTACCTTAATTAATTAATTAATTTGAGTAAATGCCTCTGCGAATTTTTCAGCCTCAAAAATTTGTAAATCATCTTCTTTTTCACCTAATCCAAGTGCAATAATTGGAAGTTTATATTTTTTAGCAACAGCTAAAAGAATACCTCCTTTTGCTGTGCCATCTAATTTTGTCATAATAAGACCAGTTATTGGAATAATTTTATTAAATTCTTCAACTTGATTAATTACATTTTGGCCAGAAGTTGCATCCAAAACTAAAATAACATCATGTGGAGCATCAGGATCAATTTTTTTAGTAACGTTTGCAATTTTTTTATATTCTTCCATCAAATTTTTTTTATTTTGTAGTCTTCCAGCTGTATCAATTAAAACTTGATTAAAATTATTGTTTAATGATTCCTCAATAGCCTTGTAAGCGACTGATGCAGGATCAGAGCCTTGAGATGATTTTGTAATTTGAACATCAACTTTGTTTGCCCAATTTTCTAGTTGCTCTATAGCTGCTGCTCTAAAAGTATCTGATGCAGCTAGCATTACTTTGTTTCCATTACCCTTTAATATTTTGCTTATTTTTCCAATAGTAGTTGTCTTTCCAACACCATTGACACCTGAAATTAATGTTGCATTTAATTTTTCTTTTTTTTTGAAGAATTCAATATTTTCTAGAGGTTTCATAATTGAAATAATATAATTTTTTAAAATATTATTTATTTCGTCGGTTAAATCTTTATTGGGATCAATTTTTGTTTGAGAAATTATTTCTCTTATTTCTGAAGCAGAAACAATACCAACATCGGATTGAATTAAGTAATCTTCAATTTTGTCTAATGTTTTGTCATCAATCTCTTTTTTAACAACTATATCTCTTAAACCCGTTGTAAAAGCTGAGGCACTTTTTTTAAAACCTGATTTAAATTTTTCAAAAATTCCCATTAAATTTTAAAATTTATCTCCTCAATATCTGAAACTGGTCCTTTCATATGAATACTATTGTTTTCATCAATTGAAATTGTCAATCTACCTGTAGAAAATTCAATATCAACTTTATCATTTACCAGTCCGTTTTGTTTTGCGGCAAAAGCAGTTGCGCAAGCTGCAGTTCCACAAGCCTTGGTAAGTCCAGCTCCTCTTTCCCACACTCTAACTTTTATCAATTCTTTGTTAACAACAGTTGCTAAAGTAACATTACATTTTTCTGGAAATAGAGAGTGGGTTTCGATTTTTGGTCCAATTTTTTCAATTTCAAAATTTTGGTTATTATCAACAAAAAAAACTACATGTGGGTTTCCAACATTTACAGCAATTCCACCAGAAAATTCGTTATTATTTTTGTCATTAATTTTAATTCCTAAATTATTCGTATTTAATTCTTTAGACAATGGAATCTCATCCCATTTTGTTTTTGCAACACCTATTTCTGTAGAAACAATTTTATCTCCAACAATATTTGATTTTAATTTGCCAGATAAAGTTGTTAGGACAATTTCTTTTTTGTTATTTTCTTTGCTTAATAAATCAGCAATACATCGTGTACCATTTCCACACGCACCAGACATTCCTCCATCTGAATTATAAAATTCTAGTGAAGCATCTGAAATATCATTTTTTTTAATCAATATTAGTTGGTCACAACCAATAAATTTTCTGTCACAAATCTTTATTATTTGCTCTTTCGTCAAATTTGTAATTGTTTGCCTATTATCTATGATGACAAAATCATTACCTAAACCGTCCATTTTAAAAGCTTTAATATCCATATATAGATATTTAACTTATTTATTGACTTTTTGAACCTCTATTATAGGTTGTTTCCGTTTCCGCAAAAACATTAACTTTGCGGTGTCTTTGGAAACAAAGAGATCGACACTAGTCAGCGAGGGTTCGCCCACTAGTGCGTTACTGCTATGCGTAATAAATATGTTTGAAAATTTAACAAATAAATTTGAAGAAATTTTTTCTTCTCTGAAAAAGGCACCTTCACTTGATGAAGCTCAAGTAGATGAAGGTTTAAGAGGTATTAGGCAAGCCTTACTTGAAGCAGATGTCTCTTTGGATGTTGCAAAAGATTTTATTGAAAAAGTTAAGCCAAAAGCATTAGGCCAAGAGATAATAAGGTCTACCTCTCCTGGGGATATGGTTGTTAAAATTGTTTATGATGAGCTTGTAGACTTATTAGGTGCAACAAATAATGAGATAAACTTAAACGCAGTACCGCCTGTGCCAATGATGTTAGTTGGGTTACAAGGTTCTGGAAAAACAACAACAACAGCAAAATTAGCAAAATTTTTAGAAAACAATAAAAAGAAAAAAGTGATGATGGTCAGTCTAGATATTTATAGACCAGCTGCTCAAGAACAACTTAGATCTTTAGGAGAACAAAATAATATTTTAACTTTACCTATTATAGAAGGTCAGCAACCTGCTGATATTTGTAGAAGAGCAATAAGTGCCGCTAATTTAAATGGAGCTGAAATAATTTTATTTGATACTGCTGGTAGAACTCAAATTGATTTACAAATGATGAGTGAGATTAAGCAAATTGAAGCTGTCATTAATCCAACAGAAACTTTCTTAGTTGCAGATTCTTTAACAGGTCAAGTTGCAGCCTCAGTGGCAAAAGAATTTAAAAATACAGTGAATTTATCTGGAATTATTTTAACTAGGGCTGATGGTGATGCAAGAGGTGGAGCCGCAGTGAGTATGAAATATGTTTCAAACGTTCCAATTAAATTTTTAGGTATAGGAGAAAAAATAGATAATCTTGAAGTATTCCATCCAGATAGAATTGCAAACAGAATACTTGGTATGGGGGATATCGTATCCCTTGTAGAAAAGGCGGCCCAAGATTTAGGAGAAGAAAATCTTAAAAAAGCAGAGGAAAATTTAAAAAAAGGTCAATTCTCTTTGGAAGATTATTTATCTCAATTAAGACAAATGAAAAAAATGGGTGGCATTGAGGGAATTATGTCTTTTATGCCAGGAGTTTCTAAAATTAAATCTCAAATGGATTCAGCGGGAATTGATGAAAGTATAATTACTAAAAATGAAGCTGTTATTTTATCAATGACAAAAAAAGAAAGAGAGAACCCAAAAATAATAGATGGTTCTAGAAAAAAAAGAATTGCTAATGGCTCTGGCACAGATCCGGCCACTATCAATAAATTGCTTAAGCAATTTAAAATGATGTCTGAAATGATGAAAAAGATGTCAAAAGGAAATCTGAAAGGTATGTCTGATAAAGGTATACCGCCAGAGCTATTTAACCAATTAAAGTAAAAAGGAGAAGAAATGTTAAAATTAAGATTATCAAGAGGTGGAACAAAAAAACGTCCTGTTTATAAAGTTGTTGTTGCCGACAGTCGTTTTGCAAGAGATGGAAGATTTATAGAAAAGGTTGGTTTCTTTAATCCTCTATTACCAAAAGAGAAAAAAGAAAGAGTGGGTCTAGAAGCTGAGAGAATTAAATATTGGCTTGGTCAAGGAGCTCAACCAACAACTAGAGTAGCAAGAATTTTAGGTGAGAACGAACTAATGCCTATGCCTGCAAATGGAAATAATCCAAATAAAGCAGTGCCAAAAAAAGAGAGAAATAAAAAAGAAGAGGATAATAAAGAAGCTCCTAAGGAAGAAGCTCCTAAAGCAGAAGCTCCTAAGGAAGAAGCTCCTAAAGCAGAAGCAGCTCCAGCAGCAGAAGCCCCTAAGGAAGAGGCTCCTAAAGCAGAAGCTCCAGCAGCAGAAGCTCCTAAGGAAGAAGCTCCTAAAGCAGAAGCTCCAGCAGAGGAAAAAAAATAATTTAAAGATTATTTATGTGGCAAGCTCAAGTATTTACACTTTATCCAGAGATTTTCCCAGGTCCTTTGTCTAAAGGACTTTATGGAAAAGCTTTATCAAATAATTTGTGGAAACTTAAAGTTGTAAACATAAGAGATGCAGCTGACAACAAACATAAAACAGTAGATGATACACCTTATGGGGGTGGTTCAGGGATGTTGTTAAAAGCAGATGTTCTCGCAAAGTCTTTAGATGAAAATAAAAATGAGAGTGAGAGAATTTTATACTTATCGCCAAAAGGAAAAAAATTTGATCAAAATTTAGCAAAAGAGCTAGCTAATGAAAAATCTCTGTCTTTAATTTGTGGTCATTTTGAAGGTGTGGACGAAAGAATTCTTTCAACAAGAAATATTGAGGAAATTAGTATTGGAGATTATGTTTTGTCAGGCGGGGAGTCAGCAGCATATGTAGTAATAGATAGTATTTTAAGATTGCTGCCAGGTGTATTAGGAAATGAAAACTCTAAATTAGATGAAACCTTTGAAAATGGTCTTCTAGAGTACCCTCAGTATACAAAACCTCAAATTTGGGAGGAAAAAGCTGTGCCAGAAGTACTATTATCAGGTGATCATAATAAAATTAAACACTGGCGTTTATCTCAATCTGAGGCTATAACACGCGACCGAAGACCAGATTTATGGGAAAAATATAAGAAGAATTAACTTGATAAATATTAACATGAAAACAATTGAAGAAATAAACCAGCATAACGTTAACAAAATTCTTTCAGAGAAAAAAATTCCAGAATTTTATCCTGGAGATGTTGTTAAGGTTGGTGTGAGAATTACCGAGGGTAAAAAGGAAAGAATTCAATATTTTGAGGGAGTATGTATTGCTAAAAAAAGCAGAGACTTAAACTCATCTTTTACGGTTAGAAAAATTTCATTTGGAGAGGGTGTTGAGAGAACTTTTCCTTTATTTGGAACTTTAATTGATTCAATTAAGGTTATTAGATCAGGTAAAGTAAGAAGAGCAAAACTTTATTATCTAAGAGACAGAACTGGTAAATCAGCAAGGATTGCAGAAAAAATTAGAAAAAAAATTGGTATTGATATCGAGGCAAAACCAGAGACAGTTACGGAGGAAAATGTAGCTCCTGCAGTTGAAGCAACTAAAGAAGAGGCTCCTAAAGCAGAAGCAGCACCTAAAGAAGAGGCGGCTCCAGCAACAGAGGCTCCTAAAGAAGAACAAAAATCAGAAAGCTCTACAGAAAAAAAATAATTTTTTTTTCAATGTCTACAACATTATACGATAAAATTTGGAACGATCATCTAGTTGATCAACAAGATGATGGCACATCTTTACTTTTTGTAGATAGACATTTAATTCATGAGGTGACAAGCCCCCAAGCTTTTGAAGGATTAAGAAATTCTAATAGAAAAGTTAGACACCCAAATTTAACTTTAGCAGTTGCAGATCATAATGTTCCAACAA
>CACDTF010000021.1 GCA_902555665.1 uncultured Pelagibacteraceae bacterium | reverse complement strand
CATTGATTGGATGGGATAAGCCAATTTTTGCTTTAGGTGCAAAACCGTTTCTATTAGCCGAGATTTTTAAAATTACGCTTTTAGCTCTTTTGACTAAACAAATAATAAAAATTAAAAAATTTATCTAGGTGATCTTTTAGAAAGAATTCTTTGAAGAGTTCTTCTGTGCATTTTAAGCCTTCTGGCTGTTTCTGAAACATTCCTATTACATAACTCGAAAACTCTATGTATATGTTCCCACTTAACTCTATCAGCCGACATCGGGTTTTCTGGTGGGGCTGCTTTTTTTGAAGGATCTGCCAATAATGCTTTCTCTACATCTTCTGCATCAGCAGGTTTAGCTAAATAATCTATGGCACCTTCTTTAATCGCAGCTACTGCCGTTGGGATATTTCCATAACCAGTTAACATGATGATTCTACTATCACTATTTGAAGACTGAATTTCTTTTACAACTTCAAGTCCATTACCATCTGCAAGCCTTAAGTCCACAACAGCAAAACCAGGTTTTTTAGTTTTTACAGATTCAACTCCCTTTTGTACACTCTCAGCTTGAAAAACCTCAAATCCTTTTTTTTCCATCGCTCTTGCTAAACGCTCACGGAAAGGATTATCGTCATCCACGATTAATAATGATTTGTTCTCAAAATCGCTAAGATTCTGTAGTTTTATCTCTTCTTTCATGGACCTCATATAAGGTCTCTGCAAGATATTACAATATATGAATTTAACGCATTTCTGGCTTGAATTATTTGCTTTACTTTAGTGCTGTTTACTTTATATGCCAAAAAATATTAAAGTTTTTTTTAAAAAGACTTTTTTTTATTAAATTTTTTTTGGAGGCATTTAAAATGCAAAAATTTAAATCAGTTGAAGAATTAGTTAATCGGCTGAAACCTGAAAAACCAGTTTACTGTATAAGAAAGAATTCCATAAAATCTGCTGTTAAGTTTTTCCTAAACAAATTTCCAGGAAAAATTTTATATGCAGTCAAAACTAATCCACACCCTGAAGTAATAAAAACAATCATAGAAAGTGGAGTTGAACAATTTGATGTAGCATCAATGGAGGAAATTAAAAATATTAGAACTTTTAGCGATACAGCTAAATGCTCTTATATGCATACTGTTAAAAGTAAAGAAAGTATAAAAGAAGCATATTTTAATTATGGTGTAAAAACTTTTTCGTTAGATACCAAAGATGAACTGATTAAAATAATTGAAAGTACAAATAACGCTAAAGATTTAGAATTATTTGTAAGAGTTGCTGTTTCAAATGAACATGCAGAAATTGATTTATCCAAAAAATTTGGTGCTTTAACTTCAGAAGCAATAGGTTTGTTAAGACTTGTAAAACAACATGCTAAAAAGATTGGTTTAAGTTTTCATGTTGGTTCGCAATGTATGCATCCGATTTCTTATTCAAAAGGAATTAGTGAAATAGGAAATATAATTAAAAAAACAAAAATTATTCCAGATTACATTAATGTCGGTGGAGGTTTCCCTACAATCTATCCTGACTTAATTCCGCAATCTTTAAGTGGTTATTTTAACGAAATAAAAAAGAGTTTAGAAAATTTAAAGCTTGAAAAACTTCCTGAAATTATTTGTGAGCCTGGCAGAGCTTTAGTTGCTGAAAGTGGTTCAACAGTTGTAAGGGTTAATTTAAGAAAAAAACAAAAGCTTTATATTAATGATGGTACCTATGGTACTCTTTTTGATGCTGGTACACCAAACATTGTATTCCCATCTAGAATGATTAAAGAAAATTCTAATAAAATAATTTCAAAAAAATTAACTGCTTTTGATTTCTTTGGACCTACATGTGATAGCATGGATTATATGAAAGGTCCTTTTTTGCTTCCAAATAATATTAAAGAAAATGATTATGTTGAACTTGGTCAACTTGGGGCATACGGATTAACATTTAGAACTCAGTTTAATGGTTATTACTCAAATGAAATTTATGAAGTTGAAGATAACCCAATAATGACAATGTATGATAAAGACATTAACAAAGCTAACATGGTAGCTTAATGTCGAGTCAAAAAAATCCAGGTCATAACAGTAAAAGAGATTTCTTAAAAAATCCTGTTGAGCATATCGATATAACTTCTTTCGATTCTAGAAAAATTATATCCTCAATGGAAAAAATGTCATTTGTTTCTAGAGAAACAGCAAATGCTGCTAATATTTATAACGAGATGCTTAAAGATAAAGATTGTACAATTTTCCTTACCTTAGCAGGCTCTACTTCGGCAGCTGGATGTATGAATATTTATAAAGATTTAGTTAAATATAATATGGTGGATGCAATTGTTGCAACAGGTGCTTCTATAGTAGATATGGATTTTTTTGAAGCTCTTGGTTTTAAACATTATCAAGGTTCACAATTTCAAGATGATACTGATCTGAGAGACAACTATATAGACAGAATTTACGATACCTACATAGATGAAGAAGAGCTGCAAATGTGTGATAAAATAATATGTGAAATCGCTAATAACCTAGAGGCGAAAAGCTATACTTCAAGAGAGTTCATTTATGAAATGGGAAAATATTTAAAGAATAACTCAAAAAAAAAAGACTCTTTAATTGAAACCGCTTTTGACAACAATGTTCCTATTTTCTGCCCTGCTTTTACCGACTCGAGCGCAGGATTCGGATTAGTTATGCATCAAGAACAAAATCCAAAAAAACATATGACAATAGACTCAGTTAGAGAATTTAGAGAACTTACAGAAATTAAAATTAAATCTAAAGGTTCTGGATTATTTATGATTGGTGGTGGTGTGCCTAAAAACTTTATTCAAGATACTGTTATTTGTGCTGAATTATTAGGAAAAGATGTAGACATGCATAAATATGCTGTTCAAATTACTGTTGCTGATAGTAGAGACGGTGCATGTAGCAGCTCCACATTAAAAGAGGCAAGCTCATGGGGTAAAGTGGATATTACGAAAGAACAGATGGTGTTTGCAGAAGCAACTAGTGTTTTGCCATTAATTGCTAGTGATGCTTATCATAAAGGTGAGTGGAAAAATAGAACAAGAAAAAACTTTACAAAAATTTTTAAATAAAATTGAAATATCTCTTAAATAAAAACGGATTTTTAGGAATTGATAATAATTTTAGCTTTAAAGAAAAAGCTGTAATTGTTCCATTTGGTTTAGAAAAAACTGTCAGTTATGGAGGAGGAACAAGAAATGGACCTAAAGAAATTATAAAAGCATCTCATCAAGTTGAACTATATGATGAAGAGCTTAACTGCGAACCTTATAAGAAAATAGGTATTAAAACTTTAAAACCATTTAAAATAGACAAAAATATTAAAAAAGCCCTGAATAAAATCTCAAAAATTAATAAAGAGATTTTGGATAAAAAACTTTTCCCAATGACTTTAGGTGGAGAACATTCAATAACACCTGGGTGTATTGTTCCTTTTACTAAAAAATATAAAAATATTTGCCTCTTGCATTTTGATGCCCATGCAGATTTACGTCAAAGCTATAATGGAGAAAAATTTTCACATGCCTCAGCAATTAGAAGATGTCTAGATTATAAAAATGTTTCTTTAATTTCATTTGGGATAAGAAATATCTCAGAAAGTGAAATTCCATTTTTAAAAAAGAATTCTTCAAGAATAAATATATTTTGGGCAAAAGATAAAAAAAAATGGAATTTGACTAAATTTAAAAAACTAATTAAAAACAAAACTGTTTATCTTACATTTGATGTAGACGGACTAGATTCAAGCATTATGCCTGCAACTGGTACACCTGAACCAGGAGGGCTTTTGTGGGATGAAACATTGGATATAATAAGAATTGCAGCAAAAAACTCAAAAATTGTTGGTGCAGATATTAATGAGCTGTCTCCAATTAAAGGATTTAATTCTTATAATTTTCTTATTGCAAAATTAGCTTATAAAATTTTGTCTTATAAATTTTTATATTAAACTTTAATTGGTTTAATAATTTTCAATAACATTCTGAACGGTATCAACATTATTATAGCAACTAAAATTTTTACCGCTAAATCTCCAAGGGATAAAGTAACCCAAGGTACCCCTGTTGCATAAAATGATATTGAGAAAAATAAAAATGTATCGACTGTTGATCCAATCAAAGATGAAGTAAGTGGTGCAACAAACCACTCTTTTTTTCTTAATCGATCAAAAATTTGAATGTCCAACAATTGAGCAGTAATAAAAGCAACCCCTGATCCAATTGCAATTCTAACTGAGATTAAATCTGCAAAATCAGTTGAGAATAACAATGTAAATATAATTCCTATTAAAAAGCCCAAATATACAATTTGCCTTGCTAATAATTTTCCATACGATCTATTTGCTAAATCTGTTATTAAAAAAGCTATTGGGTAACTAAAAGCTCCATAAGTTAAAATCTCATTTAATCCAAAATAGTTAATTGGGAACTGAACTAAATAATTAGAAGATAATACAACAACCCCCATCATTATTGACAAGGTGATAAATAATTTGTTCATTAAGCTGATTTAACTACAGGTTTCTTTTTGAAAGGGGATTTAATTAAAACTACTTTTTTTAACTTTTTTAATCTAGGAGATAAATTTTTATTTTTTACAGTTTTTAAAAATTCATCAAAACTACCTTTTTTGTCAACTGATCTTACACCTGAATTGCTTACAGTAAGTTTTAAACTTCTTCCAGTAAGCTCACTTGTAAATTTTACTTTTTTGAGATTAGGTAAAAATCTTCTTTTTGTCTTGTTGTTAGCATGACTAACATTATGACCTTTCATAGGAATTTTACCGGTAAGTTCACATTTTTTTGACATAATAACAGTGCCTATATAAGGCGAGATATTGAAGGCGTCAAGTTTAATACATTTAAGAAACAGTTTTATTTCCCACAATTTCTGTGAAATTTTTGACACCATCTCTTATTAGTAATTCTTTTAGGTCTTTTTTAATCATCCCAGCAATATTGGGTCCTTGAAATACCATGCCGGTATAAAGTTGAATATAATCTGCTCCTAATAAAAACTTATCATAAGCTGCTTTACCAGAATCAACACCACCTACTCCAATTATTTTAATTTTACCTTTAATTAAATTGTAGAATTTACTTATTAAAACATTAGATTTTTTTTCAATAGGTTTTCCAGATAAACCACCTTTTTGATGTCTCTGTATATTTTGAAGTGTTTCTCGAGAAGCTTCTGATGTATTTGAAATTATTATCGCACTTATATCATTTTCTAAAAGTATTTCTGAAATTAAGTCAATTTGATTTTCATTTATATCTGGTGAAATCTTTACAGCTATAGGAATTTTAGTTTTTAACTGTTTTTTTTTCTCTGAGATAGATGTTAATAACTCTTTTAATTTATTCTCATCATGAAAGTTTCTTAGATTTTCAGTATTTGGTGAAGAAATATTGATTGTAATATAATCTGCAACCTCAGAAAATTTTTCTAATCCAATTAAATAATCATTCAATCTATCATTAGAATTTTTATTTGGACCTAAATTTACACCCAGTACACCTAATTTTTTATTAGACTTTATTCTATTTAGTATTATATCTGATCCTTGGTTGTTAAAACCTAACCTATTAATTAATGCTTGATCTTCTACCAATCTAAATACTCTTGGTTTTTCATTTCCATATTGTTTTAATGGGGTAACTGTACCTACTTCAACAAATCCAAAACCCAACTTAAATAAAGGGTTGTATACTTCTGCATTCTTATCGAAACCTGCTGCAATACCTATGGGATTATCAAGATTTTGATTAAATATTTTTGTTTTTAAAATTGGATCATTTTTGTTTTCATCAAATATATTTGAAACTAAATTGAGTTTGAGTGATTGAATTGCTAAAAAATGTGCTCTTTCAGGATCTATTTTAAATATTAAAGATCTTAAATTTGAATACATTATTTCAATTTACTAATTATCAATTCTTTTGTTTCGTTAACACCGAAAAAACTTATAAAAAACCCCATTCTAGGTCCATTTTCATCTCCAAACACCACTTCATAAATTAACTTAAACCAATCTCTTAAATTTTCTCCGTACCCATTTTCTTTACCTGTTGAATAAATTAATGTTTGTATATCCTCTGGAGACATCTGATCATTACATTGTTCTAAAGTTTTAACTAAAGCTTGTAGAGCTAATTTTTCATTTTCAGATGGATTTTTATATTTTTTTTGAGCCTTAATAACGTCATTAAAATACTTTATTGCATAACCAACTAGTCCATCAAAAATTGGAAAGTTTTTTTCATGAATGTTAGATTTATATTTTTTAACAAACTTCCATAATAAATCTTTGTTATCAGCATTGCTTGTTTCAACTAAATTCAACAACATGGAAAAAGACATAATCATTTCTTCTTTTGGGATATTGCCACTATGAACATGCCAAACAGGATTCATTACTATTTGTTGTTCAGTTTGTTTTTTTGATTTTTCAATATTATCAAGGTACTCATCGACAGCTTTAGGTACTATTTCTTTATAAAGTTTTTTTGCTCTTTTTGGATTTTGATACATATATAAAGATAAGCTTTCAGGTGAGGCATATTTTAACCACTGGTCGATAGTAATACCGTTTCCTTTTGATTTTGAAATTTTTTCACCCTTTTCATCAAGAAATAATTCATAAGCAAATCCGGATGGATGTTTTTTACCAATTAAATTTATAATTTTGGTCGATAAAATTGCACTCTCAATAAGGTCTTTTCCATACATTTCAAAATCTATATCTAGTGCATACCATCTCATTGCCCAATCAACTTTCCATTGTAATTTGCAATTTCCATCCAAAATATTCGATTCTAATTTTTTACCTTTGTTATCAAAAATTATTTTAGAATTTTTTTTATCAATTTCTATAACTGGAATTTCAAGAACATGCCCTGTGTCTGGACAAATAGGTAAAAAAGGACAGTAAGTTTGTTGACGTTCTTTGCCTAAAGTTGGAAGTATAATGTTCATTATACCATCATAATTTTCTAAAATAATTTTTAAAGTTGGGTTAAAAAAACCACTTTTGTATAAAGATGTCGAGCTTTTAAAACTATATTTAAAACTAAAACTGTTTAAAAAATCTTTTAACATTTCATTGTTATGCTCTCCAAAACTTGGAAATTTTTCAAATGGATCTGGAACTTGTGTTAATGGTTTATGTAAGTTTTTGTTTAGTAATTCTTGATTAGGAACATTATCAGGAACTTTTCTTAAACCATCCATATCATCAGAAAAAGTAATTATCTCTGTTGGTAAATCTGTAAGTTGCTTTAAGGCATTCACCATCATTGAAGTCCTTGCAACTTCGCCAAATGTTCCAATATGAGGAAGACCACTTGGACCATATCCTGTTTGAAGGGTAATTTTCCCTTTTTTATCTATAAATGATTTTCTCTCACGAAGCATTTTTTTGGCTTCAACGAAAGGCCAAGCACTTGTTTTGTCTAAAATTTCTTTTTTAATCACGAATATATCTTTTATAAAAATCTTAAATTGGCGATTTTATTAATTCTTATAGAGTTGAAATTTATTTACCATAAAATAATGTTCTTTCAAAATGTCTAATTATAAAACTGTTTTTTTTACACTAGGAATTTTACAAATAATTTTAGGGGTCTCGATGTTCATCCCTATAATTGCTCAATTTATTTATTCCGAAATAGATTCTTCATTCTTTGGTGCATCTATTGTTACTATAATTTTTGGATCATTATTTTTTCTTTCAAATCTAGACCACGACAAGAAGTTAAATTTACAGCAAGCATTTTTATTAACTGCTTTGTCTTGGTTAAGTATTGCTATTTTTGGATCTTTACCATTTATATTTTCGACTATGGAGCTTTCAATTACTGATGCTTTTTTTGAGAGCATGTCTGGTATTACAACAACTGGATCTACAATAATTTCAAACTTAGAGGATACACCAAAAGGCATTCTATTATGGAGAGCAATACTTCAGTGGTTGGGTGGTATTGGTATAATTGTAATGGCAATTACACTAATGCCAATAATGAATGTTGGTGGTATGCAATTATTTAAAATTTCTAGCAACGACTCATCTGAAAAAATTCTTCCTAAATCGAAAGAAATAGCTTTAAGACTTATTTATATTTATTCAGGTCTAACCGCTCTTTGTGCATTATCTTATTGGATATTTGGAATGGGGAAATTTGATAGTTTAACTCATTCTATGACTACCATAGCTACAGGTGGATTTTCTAATTATAATCAATCTATCGGATATTTTGACAGTGTTCTTATAGAAATATCATCGATGATTTTTATAATTTTAGGAAGTATCCCATTTATTGCATATATTAAATTTATTAGTGGTAATAAAAAAATATTTTTAAACGATATTCAAATCAGAACATTTATTAAAATAATAATTATTAGCATTATTATATTATCAATTTATTTATTATTTAATAATAACGGAAACTTTAGTTTAAGATCTATTTTTTTTAATACAATTTCAATATTGACTGGAACAGGTTATGTAAATGCTGAATTCGACGGTTGGGGAAGTTTTCCTATAACAATATTTCTTGCATTAATGTTTATTGGGGGCTGTGCTGGATCAACTACTTGTGGAGTCAAAATTTTTAGAATTCAAATTCTATATTTATTTATATTAAATCAATTAAAAAAAATTATATATCCCAAGGGAATATTTGTAATTAAATACGATCAAGGATCTGTTGATGATAAATTTATTGCATCAATAATTTCATTTATTTATTTTTACTTTGTTATTTTTTTTATTTTAGCTGCATTATTATCATTAACAGGTCTCGATTTTATAACTTCTATCTCTGGAGCGGCAACATCAATATCAAATGTTGGTCCTGGTTTAGGTCCTATAATAGGACCAAATGGAGATTTTTCAGCTTTACCTGATATTTCTAAATGGATATTAACTGTAGGTATGATTTTAGGTAGACTTGAGTTATTTGCAATATTAGTATTGTTCTTACCATCTTTTTGGAGAAATTAATTATGTCTGAAACAAAGAAACAAACATGGCTTGATTCTCTTGTAGTTTATAAAGATATTCGAATGGTAAGAATTCTTTTATTAGGTGCAATAAGTGGATTTCCATGGGTACTAATTGCAAGCAGCTTAAGTCTTTGGCTTAAAGAAGAAGGTCTTAGTAGATCAACAATTGGATGGGCAGGTTTAATTTTTGGGGTATACGCTTTCAATTATTTGTGGGCTCCCATTATAGATAGAATTCAAATTCCAATACTTACAAAAAAATTAGGTCATAGAAGAGGATGGATAGTTTTGATGCAATTAATTATTTTGTTAAGTCTTGTTGTTTGGAGTGTGATTAATCCAACTGAAAATTTGGCTTTATTAATTACTGTAGGTTTAATTATTGCTATTGCTTCAGCAACCCAAGATATAACTGTAGATGCATTAAGAATTGAACAGATAAATGAAAATGAAGGAAAATCAATGGCTGCTGGTGCAGCTATGGCTGTTGTTGGTTGGTGGACAGGTTATAAATTAGGTGGAGTTGTTGCTTTATTTACGGCAGAATTTTTTGAAAACCTAGGGGTAGCTGACTACTGGCAAGCTACTTTTTTAATTTTAGGTGTTTTAATAATTTTAATGAATATTGGATTAATGTTTGTTCATGAACCAATAGAAACAAACAGACAAGCAAAACAGAGAGAAACAGACAAATTAATTGAAGGAAAACTTGGATCTAGCAATATTATTACAAACTTTATCGCATATATTACAGGAACTATAGGCGGACCTATTATTAGTTTTTTTAGAAAAAATGGTTTTGCCATTGCAGCTGGAATTTTAGGATTTGTTTTCTTGTTTAAGATAGGTGAGGCATTTATGGGAAGAATGTCTATTGTTTTTTATAAAGAAATTGGTTTCTCCAAAGGTCAAATCGCAATTTATTCAAAAGGACTTGGCTGGATAACAACAGTTGTATTTACTTTGTTGGGTGGGATAATGGCCATGAGAGCTGGAACAATTAAAACTATGTTCTTTGCTGGTGGGTTAATGGCAATAACCAATCTTTTATTTGCAGTTTTAGCATGGACTGGAAAATCAGAAATTTTATTTGCAATTGCTGTTATAGCTGATGATATCACAGCAGCTTTTGCAACTGTAGCATTTGTAGCATTTATATCATTGCTAGTTGATAGAACTTATACAGCCACACAATATGCATTGCTTGCTTCAATTGGTACTGCTGGTCGTACTACTTTAGCTTCATCCTCAGGAGCTCTAGTTGACTGGTTAAACGGAGATTGGGGAACATTTTTTGTTTTAACGACTATAATGGTGATACCATCATTAATTTGTTTGTGGTTAATTAAAAACAAAATCAAAATTGGTGCAAAATAATTTTTATTTCATAGGTAATTTTTCGAATATTTACAAAAATCCTTCGAAAAGATCTGAGGTAACTTCACAAATTATACATGGTGAAAAATTCAAAATATTAGCAAAAAATAAAAATTGGATAAAAATTGAAACTATATTTGATAATTATAAGGGGTTTATAAAAAATTCAAAATATTTAGAAAAATTTAGTCCTAACTATAAAATCAGTTCATTAAAAGCAAAAATTTTTAAAAAACCTGGAATTGGAACTAATAGTTGGCTTCCACTTGCATCCAAAATATCTGTATTTGAGCAAAATAAAAATTACGTAAAAATTGAAAAAAATAAATGGATTAAAAAAGCAGATATTAAAAAAATAAACCATAAAGAAAATAATTTTTTAAAAATATTTAAAAAATTTCTCGATGTAAAATATGTTTGGGGTGGAAAAACATTTAAAGGTATTGATTGTTCAGCCTTATTGCAAATATTTTATTTTTATAATAATTCGTTTTATCCAAGAGATACAAAAGATCAGATCAAATATACAAAAAAGAATTTAAAGACAAGACTATTTAAAAAAGGAGATATTATTTTTTGGAAAGGTCATGTTGCTATGTGTTTAAATTCTAAACAACTAATTCATGCTTATGGTCCAGAAAGAAAAGTAATTATTATGCCAATTATAGAAACAATTAAAAGAATTGAAAAAACTGCCAAGCTAAAGGTAAAAAAAGTATCTAGAATAAAATATTAATTTCTTCCAAAGTCAGGTTTATCAATATCTTGTTTCAATTTGATGATTTTTGACCTTACTTTTTTAGTCTGAATAAGTTTCTTTACGATAGACTTATTATTTTTTGAATTAATATCTTTTTTAAATTGATTTAAATTTTTAATAAATAAATCAATCGCTTTTGAAATATTATTTTTATTGTTAAAAAAAATATCTCTCCACATGATTTCATTTGATGCTGCAATCCTAGAAAAATCTCGTAATCCGCCAGCGCTATATTTGATTAGCTCATAATTTTGTTTTTTCTCAAAATCTTGTGCAGATTTCACCAAATTATATGCAATTAAGTGTGGTAAATGACTAGTAATAGAAAAAATTTTGTCATGTTTTTCAGCGCTCATAACAACTACTTTTGCTCCAATTTTTTTCCAAAACTTAGTTAGAATATTTATATTATTTTTTTTAATATTTTTTTCTTTAATTATTATACACCATCTATCAGTAAACATATTTTCTTTACCATGCTCTGGTCCACTGACCTCTGATCCAGCTATTGGGTGACTTTGAATCCAATGAATACCTTTCTTTAAAAATTTATTTATAATTTTAGAAGTTTCAATTTTTGAAGAACCAATATCTGTAATCAATGTTTTCGATGGTATAAATTGATTAATTTTTAAAATAATATTTTTGTATTCACTCATTGGTGTACAAAAGATGATTAAATCGGAATTACTTGCACCCTCTTTTAATGATTTAACAATTGTTCCAGATAATTTTAATCTTTTTATCTTAGCAATATTTGATTTTGATTTTTCATAAATAAATATTTTTTTTGCTATTTTTTTTTTGCTAATACGCCTTAATAAAGATGAACCTAATAATCCACAGCCAATAATTAAAATATTTTTCATTTTTTCAATACTTGTTTGATAACACTCATAAATTTTAAGTTTTCTTTTTTAGATCCAATAGTTAACCTTAATTTA
>CACDTF010000020.1 GCA_902555665.1 uncultured Pelagibacteraceae bacterium | reverse complement strand
TGTAATCAATCATTGGAAATCCAGCTAAAATTCCAGAATCTGAAACTGTTTCTATTCCTTTTTCAACACCAGGGATAAATTCTTTTGGAATCGCACCACCTTTAATTTTGCTCTCTACATCTCTACCTTTGCCAGGTTCTTGAGGCTCTACTAAAAGCTTAACTTTTGCAAATTGACCAGCACCACCACTTTGTTTTTTGTGAGTGTATTCAACCTCTGAAGCAGCTTCTATAGTTTCTCTATAAGCAACTTGTGGAGCTCCAACATTGGCCTCTACTTTAAATTCTCTTTTCATTCTATCAACAATAATATCCAAGTGTAGTTCACCCATTCCTTTAATAATTGTTTGTCCTGACTCTTCGTCTGAAGTAACTCTAAAAGAAGGATCTTCCTTAGCTAGCCTGCCTAATGCTTCACCCATTTTTTCTTGGTCCGCTTTTGTTTTTGGTTCTACTGCAATTTCAATTACTGGATCAGGGAACTCCATTGGTTCAAGAAGAACGGAATTTTCTTTGTCACATAAAGTATGTCCTGTAATAGTATTTTTTAATCCTGCTAAAGCAACTATATCACCTGCATTGGCCTCTTTAATATCTTCTCGAGAATTTGCATGCATTAAAAGCATTCTTCCAACTCTTTCTTCTTTTTCTTTAGAAGAATTAAAGACTGCAGTACCAGTTTTGATTGTACCAGAATAGATTCTAATAAAAGTTAGTGAGCCGACAAATGGATCGTTAGCCACTTTAAAAGCTAAAGCAGAAAATGGAACACTATCCTCAAATTTCATTTCCATCTCATCATCACTACCTAATTTAGTTCCTTTGATAGATCCAATATCTACAGGACTTGGCAAATAATTAACAACAGCATCAAGCAAAGGCTGAACACCTTTGTTTTTGAATGCTGAACCTGTCAAAACTGGAACAAAACTGAAATTTAGAGTTCCTTTTCTTATGCATTTGACCAAATCTTCTTCTTTAATTTCATCACCATTTAAATAGGCTTCCATTAACTTTTCATCTTGTTCAACAGCTGTTTCAACTAATTCTGTTCTGTATTTTTCTGAAATTTCTTTTAAATCTTCTGGAATTTCTTTGTATTCCCATTCAGCTCCTAGTGCCTCATTTTTCCAAACTTGAGCTTTCATTTTAACAAGATCAACTACACCAGATAAAGAGGCTTCAGCTCCTATAGGGACTTGCACAACCAAAGGTTTTGCACCTAATCTATCTCTAATCATGTCTACACATCTAAAGAAATCAGCACCTGTTCTGTCTAATTTGTTTACAAAACAAATTCTTGGTACTTTATACTTATCAGCTTGTCTCCATACAGTTTCGGATTGCGGCTCTACACCAGCAACTCCATCAAAAACAGCAACAGCACCATCTAAAACTTTTAAAGATCTTTCTACTTCAATTGTAAAATCAACGTGACCAGGTGTGTCTATAATATTAATTCTGTGATCATTCCAAAAACAAGTAGTTGCTGCAGAGGTAATTGTAATTCCTCTTTCTTGTTCTTGCTCCATCCAATCCATTGTTGCAGCACCATCGTGCACTTCACCAATTTTATGACTCTTTCCTGTATAATATAGAACTCTTTCAGTAGTAGTTGTTTTACCAGCATCTATATGGGCCATGATCCCAATGTTTCTGTATTTGTCTAATGAATGAGTTCTAGCCATATCTTATTACCACCTAAAATGAGCAAATGCCTTGTTAGACTCTGCCATTTTATGTACATCCTCTCTTTTTTTAACAGCAGCTCCTTTTTTTTCATAAGCATCATAAAGCTCATTAAAAATTTTATCTGCCATATGTTTATCTTTTCTTTTTCTTGCTGATTCTACTAACCATCTAATTGCTAACGCTTGTGCTCTTTTACTTTTTACTTCAACGGGAACTTGATAAGTTGCACCACCTACTCTTCTAGATCTAACTTCTACAGTTGGTTTGATATTATTAATTGCTTCATTAAAAATATTAATTGGCTCATCTTTAGTTTTTGTTTTAATTTTATCGATAGCGTCATAAACTATTTTAGCAGCAATACCTCTTTTACCATCGTACATGATGTTGTTGATTAATTTTGGAATTATAGTTGATTTAAATTTTGGATCTGGAACTACATTTTTTTTTGGTTGAGTTTTTTTTCTAGACATTATTTACCTTTTTTTGTTCCGTATAAAGATCTTCTTTGTTTTCTATTTGCAACACCTTGCGTATCTAGATTACCTCTTAGAATATGATAACGAACTCCTGGTAAATCTTTTACCCTACCACCTCTAATCAGTACTACTGAGTGTTCTTGTAGATTGTGACCTTCACCAGGAATGTAAGCTGTAACTTCGAATCCATTCGATAGTCTTACCCTAGCAACTTTTCTTAATGCAGAGTTTGGTTTCTTAGGAGTTGTTGTATAAACTTTAACACAAACACCTCTCTTTAAAGGTTGTTTTTGTAAAGCAGGAACTTTGTTCCTTACAGCTGGTTTAACTCTTTTTTTTCTTAACAACTGATTAATAGTTGGCATAAATTTTTTAAAATTAATTAATTTATTTTTAGATGAAAATAACTGACAGGTTATTTTGTGGCAGCGTTTAGTACTGTTAGAAGCACTACATTCCAACCAAAAACATCGCCAAATTACTTATTAATAGGCCTTTGTCAAACTAAAACTGCAATTTTTAGGCGATTTTTTTACTGATTTGTCTGTGTTTCTTCAGGTTCTGAAGCTTCAATTTTATCCTGCTCTGCTAAGAAATTATTATCATCCTCTAGAGCTTTATTGTTCCATCTATTTTTAATATTACCAGTACCTGCAGGAACTAATCTTCCAACAATTACGTTCTCTTTTAAGCCATTTAATGGATCAACTTTTCCTTTAATTGCAGCATCAGTTAATACTCTTGTAGTTTCTTGGAAAGAAGCCGCTGAAATAAACGATTCTGTTTGAAGTGAAGCCTTAGTAATACCCATTAGAACTCTTTCACCAACAGCTGGTGTTTTTCCTTCCTTAACCAATTTTTCATTAGTATTATCAAACTTAATTCTATCAACCACTTCACCAGGTAAATAACTTGAGTCTCCTGATACTTTAACTTCAACTTTTTTAAGCATTTGTCTTAAAATAGTTTCAATATGCTTATCGTTTATTATTACACCTTGTAATCTATAAACTTCTTGAACTTGGTTAACAAAGTATTCCGTTAATTCTTTAATACCTAAAATTCTTAAAATATCATGTGGCAATGGTTGACCATCTAAAAGATATTCTCCTTTTTGAATTTTTTCACCAGGGTTAAAATTGATATGTTTACCTTTTGGAATTAGATAGTTTGAAGGTTCCGATCCATCTTCAGGAACAATAGACACTCTCTGTTTACCTCTTACTTCTTTTCCGAAAACAACACTACCATCATTTTCTGCAATAATAGCACTATCCTTAGCTTTTCTAGCTTCAAACAACTCAGCAACTCTTGGAAGACCTCCTGTAATATCTTTTGTTTTTGTAGTTTCCTTAGGTAATCTTGCAATTACGTCACCTGCATAAACTTTTTGACCGTCTTTAATTGATAAAATCGAATCTGGTACTAAATAATATCTAGCTTCATTATCATCAGCCTTTTTTATCACATTTCCTTTTTCATCTCTTAGAGTAATCCTAGGTTTTAAATCAGTGCTTTTTGATTGACCTCTCCAATCAATTACTGATTTAGAAGAAATTCCTGTTGCATCGTCAGTAGTTTCTTGAATTGATACACCATCAATTAAATCTACATAACTAGCTGTACCACTTTTCTCCGCTATAACTGGTGTTGTATAAGGATCCCATTCACATATTTTAGTATTTGCTTTGACTTTATCACCGTTGTTGAAAAATAATCTTGAACCATAAGCAACTTTGTAAACTGCTATTTGAACTCCTTTATCATCCTCTATAGAAAGTTGGGTGTTTCTTCCCATAACAATCAAATTCTTTTTAGAGTCTTCTAAAATATTTGAGTTTATTATTTTTAAAGTTCCATCACTTTTAGTAACTATCTGAGAATCTTGTTTAACTGAAGCTGTTCCTCCGACGTGGAACGTTCTCATTGTTAGCTGTGTTCCTGGTTCTCCTATTGATTGTGCTGATATCATTCCTATAGCTTCACCAACATGAACCATTTTACCTCTTGATAAATCTCTTCCATAGCAAGTAGCGCAAACACCCTCTTTTGAACTACATGTCATTACTGAATAAACTTTAATTGATTTAACTCCTGCAGCATCAATTTTATCACAGCCTGCCTCATCAATCATTTCAGATTTTTTAATAATTACTTCACCTGATAAAGGGTTTTTAACTTCAGCTGCTGTAACCCTTCCTAATGCTCTTTCAGATAAGCTAACAACAACATTACCACCCTCTAAAATTTCAGAAAGTTCAATAAATCCAGGATCATCACAATTAACTTTAGTTATTGTTAAGTCTTGTGCAACGTCACATAATCTTCTTGTTAAATATCCAGAACTAGCTGTTTTAAGTGCTGTATCTGCTAATCCTTTTCTAGCTCCGTGAGTTGAATTAAAGTACTCTAAAGCAGTTAATCCTTCTTTAAAGTTTGAAATAATTGGACTTTCTATAATTTCCCCTGACGGTTTAGCAATCAATCCTCTCATACCAGCTAATTGTTTCATTTGAGCAGCAGATCCTCTAGCTCCACTATCAGCCATCATAAATACCGAATTTATTTTTAATCCTTCATCAGTTTTTTCCGTAGCCGAAATTCCCTTCATCATTTCACCAGCAACTTTATCTGTACACTTAGACCAAGCATCAACAACTTTGTTATATTTTTCACCTCTTGTAATTAAACCTTCAGCATATTGAGTTTCATAATCTGCAATTAATTTCTTGGTATCATCAATTAATTGAGTTTTATTTTCAGGGATTACAAGATCGTCTTTTCCAAAAGAAATTCCTGCTTTAAATGCGTGTTTAAATCCTAAATCTTTAAGCTTGTCACAGAAAATTACCGTTGTTTTTTGACCACAAAATCTAAATACAACATCAATTATTTCTGAAACTACTTTTTTAGGTAATAATCTATCTACTAAAGAGAACTTAATGTTACTATTTTTAGGTAATAAATTTGCTAATAAAAATCTTCCAGCTGTAGAAGTATATTTTTCCATTTTTTTATTACCTTGATCATCTACAGTCTCAAATCTTGAAATGATAGTGCTATGTACATTTATTTGACCTGAAGATAATGCAAACTCAATTTGATCTGAATTTGTAAAATATCCAGCTGGTTTATCAGATATAGGTTCTTGTGATAGATAATAAATTCCTAAAATCATATCCTGACTTGGAACGATAATTGGTTTACCATTTGATGGAGAAAGAATGTTATTTGTAGATAACATTAAAATTCTTGCCTCTAATTGTGCTTCTAAACTTAATGGAACGTGAACCGCCATTTGGTCACCATCGAAGTCAGCATTAAATGCTGCACAAGTTAAAGGGTGTAATTCAATTGCATCTCCTTCAATTAATTTTGGCTCAAAAGCTTGAACTCCTAGCCTATGTAGTGTTGGTGCTCTATTTAAAAGTACCGGATGCTCTCTAACTATTAATTCTAAAGCGTCCCAAACTGCATTTGTTTCTTTTTCAACTAATTTTTTAGCTTGTTTAATTGTTGAAGCTAAGCCTAATTTATTTAATCTTGCATATAAAAATGGTTTAAATAACTCAAGAGCCATTTTTTTCGGTAAACCACACTCATGTAATTTTAAATCAGGACCGACAACGATTACTGATCGTCCTGAATAATCAACTCGTTTACCTAATAAATTTTGTCTAAATCTACCTTGTTTACCTTTTAACATTTCAGCAAGAGATTTAAGTGGTCTCTTACCTGTTCCTGTTATTACCCTGCCTCTTCTACCGTTATCAAATAGAGCATCTACAGACTCTTGAAGCATCCTTTTTTCATTTCTTACAATGATATCTGGAGCTTTAAGATCCATTAATCTTTTTAATCTGTTATTTCTATTAATTACCCTTCTGTATAAATCGTTAAGATCAGAAGTGGCAAATCTTCCGCCGTCTAGAGGAACTAAAGGTCTTAACTCTGGTGGTATAACTGGTACTACAGTCATAATCATCCATTCAGGTTTTTGACCAGTTTCTATAAAAGATTCAATTAATTTTAATCTTTTAATTGCTCTTTCTTCATTAACTTTTGATTTAGTTTCTTTAATAAAGCTAACAAGATTTTTTCTTTCCAATTCTAAATCTAAATTTTTAAGCATCTCAAGAACAGCTTCTGCTCCTATTCCTGCTGTAAAACTTTCTTCACCAAACTCATCCTGGTATTTTGCTAATTCTTCCTCATTTAAAAGTTGATTTTTTTGTAAACCAGTCAAACCTGGTTCTATTACGATAAAGTTTTCAAAATAAAGAACTCTCTCTATTTCCTTTAATTTCATATCAACTGCCAATGCAATTCTGCTTGGAAGAGACTTTAAAAACCAAATGTGTGCTACTGGAGTAGCAAGATTAATATGACCCATTCTTTCTCTTCTTACATTTGATTTTGTAACCTCAACACCACATTTCTCACATATAATTCCTCTAAATTTCATTCGTTTATACTTACCGCATAAACACTCATAATCTTTTATTGGTCCAAAAATTCTTGCACAGAACAAACCATCTTTTTCAGGCCTAAACGTTCTATAATTAATTGTTTCAGGCTTTTTAATTTCACCAAATGTCCAAGATTTAATTTTCTCTGGGCTAGCAAGTGAAATTTTAATGCTATTAAAATTTTGAGCTTCTGAAATTTCGCTGCCCTTAAATAGATCTGTTAATTCTTTTTTCATTAATTAAGCTCCACATTTAATGCTAATGATTTAATCTCTTTAACTAAAACGTTAAATGACTCTGGTATTCCAGATTCAAAATTCTCTTCACCTTTAACTATAGTTTCGTAAACTTTAACTCTACCTGCAACGTCATCAGATTTAACAGTTAAAATTTCCTGTAATGTATATGATGCACCATATGCTTCAAGTGCCCACACTTCCATTTCACCAAATCTTTGACCACCTAATTGTGCTTTACCACCAAGTGGTTGTTGTGTAACCAAACTGTAAGGTCCAGTAGATCTTGCATGAATTTTATCTTCAACTAAGTGATGAAGTTTTAGCATGTAGATTATTCCAACTGTAACCGGTCTATCAAATTTCTCTCCTGTTCTCCCATCCCATAAATAAGTTTGTCCAGATCCTGGTAAATTTGCTAGTTCAAGCATTTCGGTAACATTTTTTTCTTTAGCACCATCAAAAACGGGTGTTGAGATTGCAATACCATTTTGTAAATTTTCACAAAGATCTTTAAATTCACTCTTGCTTAATTTATCAACTTTTTCGTTGAAAATTTCTTCTCCATAAACAGACTTTAAAAATTTTTCGATTTTTTCTGTTCTTTCAATTTTTTTATTATTTTCGTTTACTAAATTTTTAACTTGTTCACCAAATTCTTTACATGCCCAACCTAAATGCGTCTCTAAAATTTGTCCCACGTTCATCCTACTAGGAACACCCAGAGGGTTTAATACAATATCAACTGGTCTACCATCTTCTCTATATGGCATATCTTCAACAGGAACAATTTTACTTACAACTCCTTTGTTTCCATGCCTTCCTGACATTTTATCACCAGGTCTTAATCTTCTTTTTATAGCAACAAATACTTTTACCATTTTCATAACACTTGGTAATAAATCATCGCCACTTCTAATTTTTAAAACTTTATCTTCAAATCTCTCAGTTATATCTTGTTTTGCTTTATTATATTGATCTTTTAATTGAGCCAATGTTGCCTCATCATTTACATTTCCTACTGTGATTTTAAAGACATCATTAATTGATAATGTATTGATTGTATCAAAATCTAACTTAGTTCCTTCTGGTAGATCTTTTATCTTTTTAGTTAAAGATGATCCTGACAGGAATTGTGAAGCTCTTTGTTTAATACTTCTTTCTAATATTTCTTCTTCAACAATTTTATCTTGTTGAACTTGTTCAATTTCAGCTCTTTCAATAGTTATTGATCTTTCATCTTTCTCAATTCCATGCCTATTAAATACTCTTACATCAACTACCGTTCCACTTGATCCTCTAGACATTCTTAGAGATGTATCCGTTACATCAATAGCCTTTTCTCCAAAAATTGATCTTAATAATTTTTCTTCAGGACCAGATGCTGAATCACCTTTTGGAGTAACTTTACCAACTAAAATATCTCCAGCATTTACCTCTGCACCAATATAAACTATTCCTGATTCATCAAGGTTTTTTAAGGCTTCTTCATTTACGTTTGGTATATCTCTTGTTATTTCTTCTTCACCAAGTTTTGTATCTCTTGCCATTATTTCGTATTCAACAATATGAACAGATGTAAATACGTCATCTGTAACACATCTTTCTGAAATTAAGATTGAATCTTCAAAGTTGTAACCTTGCCACGGCATGAATGCTACAGTAACATTCTTACCTAAAGCAAGTTCACCTAATTTTGTTGAAGGACCATCTGCAATAATATCTCCAGATTTAACTTTATCACCAACTCTAACTAGTGGTCTTTGATTAATGCAAGTATTTTGGTTTGATCTTTTAAACTTTTGAAGGTTATATATATCTACACCAGACTTACTAAAGTCTGTTTCCTCGGTTACTTTAATAACAATTCTTTTTCCATCAATTTTATCAACAATTCCATCACGCTTAGCAACAATAGTTACTCCAGAGTCCAATGCAACATCGCTTTCAATTCCTGTACCAACAAGTGGCGACTCAGGTTTTAATAATGGAACTGCTTGTCTCATCATGTTTGATCCCATTAAGGCTCTGTTTGCATCGTCATTTTCTAAAAAAGGAATTAATGATGCTGCAACTGAAACTAATTGTTTTGGTGATACATCAATGTAATCAATAGAGTCTGGTTTAGCTAAAAGAAAGTTAAGATTTTGTCTGCACGAAACTAATTCTTCAGTAATTTTTCCATTTTTATCAAGTTTTGTATTTGCTTGAGCAATAGTAAATTTTGTTTCTTCCATTGCTGATAAGTATTCAACTTTATCTTGAACTACACCGTCTTTTACTTTTTTATATGGGCTTTCAATAAAGCCATATTTATTAATTTTTGCATATGTTGATAAACTATTAATCAAACCAATATTTGGACCCTCTGGCGTCTCAATTGGACAAATTCTTCCATAGTGAGTTGGATGCACGTCTCTAACTTCAAAACCTGCTCTCTCTCTTGTTAAGCCACCTGGGCCTAACGCTGAAACTCTTCTTTTGTGAGTAATTTCAGATAATGGATTTGTTTGGTCCATAAACTGAGATAGTTGCGAACTTGCAAAAAAATCTTTCAATGAAACTGTTAATGGTTTCGCATTGATTAGGTCTTGTGGCATTGCTGATTCAACATCTAGAGTTGTCATTTTTTCTTTAATAGCTCTTTCCATTCTGTAAACACCAATTCTGGCTTGGTTCTCAACTAGCTCTCCAACAGAACGAACTCTTCTATTTCCAAGGTGATCAATGTCATCAACATCATCTTTACCATCACGTAAATCCAACATTTTATGAATAATTGCTATGATGTCGTCATTTCTTAATATAGTAATTTTATCTGAACATTCTTGATTTAGTCTTGAGTTCATTTTGACTCTTCCAACATCAGACAAATCATATCTGTCTGAGCTAAAGAAAAGATTGTTAAATATTTGAGTTGCTATCTCTATGGTTGGCGGTTCTCCAGGTCTTAACATTTTATAGATTTCTGTGATAGCTTCGTCTTTAGTATTATTTTTATCTGCTAAAATAGTTGTAAGTAGATAAGGTCCTTTATTTATAGAGTTTGTAACAGAAATTTGAAGTGTATGTATATTTGCATCTAAAATTTGTTCAATAATTGTATCATTTAATTCAGTCCCAATTTTAAATATACCGTCCTCTTCTTCATTGACTTTAACATCTCTGTGTAAAAATTTACCAAACAAGGACTCTCTAGAAACAAGTATATCTTTCAAACCATCACTAGCTAATTTTTTTGCACTTAAAAAATTAATCTTATCACCTAATTTAATTACCACTTCACCAGTTTTTGCATCAATTACTTCTTCTGAGAAATTTTTAGCTTTATAGTTTTCAGGATTAAATTTAGTTTTCCACTTTTCAGTTTTTGGATCAAAAGTATAAAGTTCACTTTCATAGAACTCATCCACAATTTCTGATTTTGTATAACCTAAAGCTAATAATAAAGTAGATGAAAAAATTTTCTTCTTTCTATCGATTTTAAAATATAAAAAATCTTTAACATCATACTCAAAATCTAACCACGAGCCTCTATTAGGTATTACTCTACAATTAAATAAAAGTTTACCACTAGCATGAGTTTTTCCTTTATCATGATCAAAAAATACACCTGGACTCCTGTGCATTTGGTTAACTACAACTCTTTGAACACCATTAGTAATAAAAGTTCCGCTATTAGTCATCATAGGAACTTCGCCCATATAAACTTCTTGTTCTTTAGCAGATAAAATATCTTTCGTATTATTTTCTTGATCTATTTCGTAAACTACTAATCTTAAAGTGCACTTAAGTGCAGATGAATATGTAAGACCTCTAGCTATACACTCTTCAACATCAAATTTTGGTTTCTCTAATCTGTAAGAAACATATTCTAAAGTTGCTTTGTCATTTAAATCCTCAATTGGAAAAATACTTTTAAATACTCTATCAAAACCTTTGGTAAGTTCTGCTGTCTCGACATTAAATTCTGTTAATTCCTTGTAAGAATTTTTTTGTACTTCAATTAAGTTAGGAATAGATAAACTTTCTTTTAGCTTACCAAAACTTTTTCTAATGTTTTTCTTTTCAGTAAAAGATAATTGCATCTATGTTTATAATACTGATTAAAAAATAATCAGTATTCGAATTCTTTCTATTTAATTTATTTAAGTTCTACTTTAGCGCCAGCAGCTTCTAACTTAGCCTTGATCTCTTCTGCATCTTTTTTATTTACACCAGATTTAATTTCTTTTGGTGCTCCCTCTACAAGATCTTTGGCTTCTTTTAAACCTAATGAAGTAGCTGCTCTTACTTCTTTGATAACATTAATTTTTTTGTCACCTGCAGAAACTAACATGATTGTAAAATCATCTTTATCTTCTGCTGGAGCCGCACCACCTGCTGCTGCTGGAGCTGCTGCTGCCATTGGAGTTACACCCCATTTTTCTTCTAATTGTTTTGATAGCTCGGCTGCCTCTGCAACAGTCAAACTAGATAAATCTTCAATAATTTTGTTTAGGTCAGGCATATGTATTACTCTTTGGGTTGTGTTTCAGAATTTTCTGCCGACAAACTACTCATTTTTTCTGAATGTGCAAGCAAAATACTGATTAATTTAGATGCAGAAGCGTTCAAAATACCCACAATATTGGCTCTTGCTTCATCTAATGTAGGTAAACTAGCTACATTTTGGACACCGGCCTGATCTAAGACCTCGTTATCCATAATACCACCAATTAATTTTAAGTTTTCGTGATCTTTTGCAAATTTTGAAAGAATCCTTGCAGACATTATTGCATCCTCTCCAAATGCAACTGCTGTAGGACCAGTAAATAAATTCGATAAATCTTTACACTTTGTTTTTTCTAAAGCTAATTTTGTAATTCTATTTTTTGTTATCTTGAAAATGATTCCATGTTCTCTCATTTTCGCTCTCAATTCATCTAACTGAGTCATTGTTAGACCTTGATAATGAGTAACCATGATAGCTTTGCTGTTTTCAAACTTATTAGCCATTTCTTCAATATAATTTTTCTTTTGTTCTTTGTTCATCATAACTATATCGATTTCCCTAATTTAACTTTATATGAAACACCCATTGTTGATGTAGCAAATATACTTCTAATTAAATCACCTTTTAAGGTGTTATTTGATTTTTCTTTCTCTAAAGCATCTAAAATTGCATTGTAGTTTTTAAGCAGTTGATCATCACTAAAAGATTTTTTACCAATACTAACTCCAATATTTCCGTCTTTATCATTTCTAATTTCTACTTGACCAGATTTAGCATTAGTTACTGCTTCTTTAATATTTTCAGATACTGAACCAAGCTTTGGATTAGGCATTAAACCTTTTGGTCCTAAAACTTTTCCTAATTTAGAAAGTTTAATCATCATTCCTGGTGTACAAATTAATTTCTCAAAATTTAATTCTCCACCTTTAATTCTTTCGACAAATTCATCACCACCTACGATATCTGCACCTGCATCTTTTGCTTCTTTTTCTTTATTAGACTCACAAACCACAGCAACTTTAACTTTCTTACCTGTTCCGCCAGGTAAATTAACAACTGTTCTGATATTAACCTCGCTTTTCTTTTGCTTGTGATTTATTTGAAAACTTAAATCTAAAGACTCATCAAATTTAGTTGTGCAGTTTTTTTTAAGTTCTGGTAACAATTTTTCTATAGACTCCGCGTTCAAGTCTTTAGTCTTTTCAGGTAATTTTTTGTATCTTTTTGATGACATTATTCTTTTACCTCAATACCCATTGATC
>CACDTF010000019.1 GCA_902555665.1 uncultured Pelagibacteraceae bacterium | reverse complement strand
GACCATTTAAAAGAAAAAATTATATAAACAAATTTTTAACTTTAACAGAAGATATTTTGAATAAAAAAGAGAGTGATCGTTTTTTAAAAACAGTACAAAATTTGAGAAATTTAAAATCTGGTCAACTTCATAAATTGAATATTGAAGTAAGAAAAAACAAATTAAAACAAAATAATAAAAAAGGGATTTTTTAATGCACTTTATAGAAAAAGAACCGAGGCAAAAAAGATTAGATTTCGATCAAAAATTAAAATCAAATAAGATATTAAGAGTTCCTGGTGCATATAATCCATTGACAGCAAAATTAATTGAAGAAATTGGTTATGATGCAGTTTATGTATCTGGCGGAGTAATGGCTAATGATCTTGGATTTCCAGATATTGGCTTAACTACTCTACAAGATGTTAGCACGAGATCTTATTTGATTTCTAGAGTTACTAATCTTCCAACAATAGTTGATATAGATACGGGATTTAAATCATGCAAAGAAACCATAGAAACCTTTGAGGAATTTGGAATAACAGGAGTTCATTTGGAGGATCAAATTGAAAGAAAAAGATGTGGGCATCTTGATAATAAAGAGCTTATTTCAACTGATGCCATGGTTAAAAAAATTAAAGAATGTGTTGCTGCAAAAAAAGATCAAAACTTTAAAATTATAGCTCGTTCAGATGCTAAGAGTGTTGAAGGTATCGATAAAATGATTGAAAGATGCAAAGCTTACATGGATGCTGGAGCTGAAATAATATTTCCAGAAGCTCTTGAAGACGAAAAGGATTTTGAAAAAGTTCGTAAAAATTTATCTGGCTATCTATTAGCAAACATGACCGAATTTGGTAAATCAAAATTATTTAATTACAAAGAATTAGAAAATTTTGGATATAATATTGTTATTTATCCAGTAACTTCACAAAGATTGGCCATGAAAAATGTCGAAGATGGATTAAGAGACATTTATACAAATGGACATCAAAATAATATTATTGATAAGATGCAAACTAGGAAAAGACTTTATGAATTAGTGGATTATGAAAAATATAATTCATTAGATGAAAAAATTTATAATTTTAGTACGGAAGGACATGAATAATGAGTGATGATATTAAAAAAGGCTTACTAGGTATTGTTGTAGATGAAACAGAAGTTTCAAAAGTAATGCCAGAAATAAATTCTCTTACTTATAGAGGATATGCTGCTCAAGATTTGTGTGAATATTGTAGATTCGAAGAAGTTGCATATCTAATTCTTAATAAGGATCTACCAAATACTATCCAACTAAGAAAATTTGAAAAAGAAGAAAGAAACAACAGAGAACTTACAAAAAATTTATATGAAATAATCAAACACATGCCAAAGAAATCTCATCCAATGGATGTTGCAAGAACAGCTGTAAGCGTAATGGGATTAGAGGACAAAGAAACTACGGACTCTTCACCAGAAGCAAATATGAGAAAAGCTTTAAGGATTTTTGCAAAAACCCCAACTGCATTAGCTGCTTTTTACAGAATTAGAAAAGGTAAAAAAATCATTAAACCAAAAAAAACATTAACTTTTGCTGAAAACTTTTTCTACATGTGTTTTGGTAAAGTTCCTCAAAAAGAAATAGTAAAAGCATTCGATGTATCTTTAATTTTATATGCTGAACACAGTTTTAATGTTTCAACATTTACCGCAAGGACAATTACAAGTAGTTTATCTGATATTCATGGTGCAATTACAGGAGCTATAGCAAGCCTAAAAGGCCCATTGCATGGTGGAGCAAATGAAGAAGTAATGCACATGATGAATAAAATCAAAAAACCTGCAAATGCATTAAAATGGATAAACAACGCTCTTAAGAATAAAGAGGTTGTTATGGGCTTTGGTCACCGAGTTTACAAGTCAGGTGACTCAAGAGTTCCCACAATGAGAGAATATTTTGGTAAAGTTGCTAAAATCAAAAAAGATAAAACTTATGAAAAAATTTATGACATAGTAGAAAAAGTAATGATCAAAGAAAAAAATATCTATCCAAATGTTGATTATCCTACAGGACCAACTTATCACTTAATGGGCTTTGATACTGATTTCTTTACGCCTATTTTTGTTATTTCAAGAATTACTGGTTGGTCTGCCCATATTATGGAACAGCATGCAGCAAACAAACTTATCAGACCTCTAGCTAGCTACAAAGGTAACAAACATAGAAAAGTGATGCAATTAAACCAAAGATAACCTAATTTTTTTCTATTTTTGCAAATCTATCATTACATAATATTGAACATTTAAAGCTGTTAATTGAAACAAACTCATCTATAGCTTTTTTAATACCTGGGGCATACGACAAATCATAATCATCACAAAGCACCGTTCCCCCATTAATTATAACTTCTCTACAACTATCTAAATCATTTTTAACAGTTTGATAGTCGTGACCTCCGTCAAGATAAACATAATCAATTTTAGACATGTCAATTTTTTTTAATATTATGTTTGAATTTCCTTTAATTAATGAAGCATTGTCTTTAAATTTTTTAAGAAGATCATTAACAGCATTAATACTGTATGGATTTTGTCTTTTTATATAATTGAAATAAAAATTTTTGATAGGATTGGAAAATTTAGTATTTGGTATTACTTCGTTTTGATTTTCTAAAGTTTCTTCAAATAAATCCAATCCTACATATTTAAAATCTTGTCCGTGCATTTTGTAAAGTAGCTCACAGACATTTCGAGCAGTAACTCCATGAAAAACACCAACTTCAAGAAATGTTTTAGGATTTTTATCAGCTACTTCTTTTAAAAAAAAGTCTCCAACTCCCTTTTGTTTTAAGCTAGTTTTTCGAAAATATTTTTTGTATCTCAATTAACTAAATGCTTCTGCCCAAGTACCCTGAGTTGATGCTTTAGAATATTCGGTGGCTCTACCTTCGAAGAAATTCATATGCTCAACTGCATTAAGCATTGTGTCTAACCAAGTTAGTGGATTTTTTTGAACATCATAAATAGGTTCTAATCCTAATTGAATAAGTCTTCTATTCGCAATGAACCTAATGTAATCCTTAACTTCTTGAGCAGTTAAACCTTCCATTGGACCCATTTCAAAAGCTAAATCAATAAAAGCATCTTCATGCTCAACAATTATTCTGCAAGCTTCATAAAGTTCTTTTTTAAGTTTAGGTGTCCAGATTTCAGGATTTTCTTTTATAAACTCCTTAAAAATTCTGATCATAGAATTACAATGAAGTGTTTCATCTCTTACAGACCAAGTAACTATCTGTCCCATTCCTTTCATTTTATTGTGTCTTGGAAAATTCAATAAAATAGCAAAACTTGCAAACAACTGTAATCCTTCTGTAAATGCACTAAACACTGCAACTGTTTTTGCAATATCCTCTTTAGAATTTACATTGAAACCCTGCATATAATCATACTTGTCTTTCATCTCTTTGTATTTCATAAAAGCCGAGTATTCTGATTCAGGCATGCCAATCGTATCAAGAAGATGAGAGTATGCTGCTACATGAACTGTTTCCATTGCAGCAAATGCTGTCATCATCATTAATACTTCTGTAGGTTTAAATACAGTTGTATAATGTCTTAAATAACAATTATTAACCTCTACATCTGCTTGAGTAAAAAATCTAAAGATTTGCGTTAATAAATTTTTTTCTGGTTGAGACAAATTTTTTTGCCAATCTCTAACATCATCTCCTAAAGGGACTTCTTCTGGTAACCAATGTATTCTTTGCTGAGTTAACCAGGCATCATAACACCATGGATATCTAAACGGTTTGTAAACGGGGTTCTCTACTAATAGACCCATTTTTTTTGGTTGAATAATTTCTTTATTAATTTTTTCTGCTACTGACATGATAAACACTCCTCGTACTCTGGCTGCTCGTTAGATTGTTGATTTTTAGATTTATAAACATTTGCTGTAATATCAGTTGATTTAGCATCATTGATATTTTCAGCTCTCTGAATTGATTTTGATCTACAGTAATAAAGGCTTTTTAAGCCTTTTTTCCATGCATCAAAATGAATTTTGTGTAATTCTTTTTTATGAACATCTGCTGGTAAAAATAAATTTACTGATTGAGCTTGCGAAATATAAGGTGTTCTATCACCACTTAATTCAATTATCCAATTTTGGTTAAGTTCAAATGCTGTTTTAAATACATCTTTTTCTAAGTTAGTTAAGAAATCTAAATGACTAACAGATCCTTGATTAGTAGTAATGGTAGACCATGTTTCATCATCATTTTTACCATGACTTTGTAGTATTTCTTCTAAGTATCTATTTCTTACATTAAAAGAACCTGAGAGGGTTTTGTGTGTGTAGCTATTTGCTGCAATTGGCTCTACTCCTGGAGATGCTCCACCACAAATAATTGAAATAGAAGCTGTTGGAGCTATTGCTGTTTTGTTTGAAAATCTTTCCTTATAACCATACTCAGCCGCATCTGGACAAGCGCCTCTTTCTTCCGCTAAATCTTTAGATGCTTGATTTACTTTCTTATCTATGTTTTTAAATATTTTTTTATTCCATGATTTCGCCATCACTGACTCGAGTGGAATTCTATTTTTTTGCAAGAATGAGTGAAAGCCCATTACGCCCAAGCCAACGCTTCTTTCTCTTTCTGCTGAATATTTTGCATCTCTAAACTGATCAGGAGCTTTATTAATAAAATCTGATAAGACGTTATCTAAAAATCTCATCACATCATTAATCATATCTGGGTCATCTTTCCATTCATCATACTTCTCTAAATTTAAAGAAGATAAACAACATACAGCTGTTCTATCCCTTCCATCCTTATCAATTCCTGTTGGTAAAGTTATTTCACTGCACAAATTAGAAGTTTTAACTGTAAGGTTTGCTAACTTATGGTGCTGTGGAATTTGTCTATTAACAGTATCAATATAAATAATGTAGGGTTCTCCTGTTTCTATTCTTGCAGTTAATAATCTAATCCATAAATTTCTTGCTGAAATAGTTTGTTGTATGGATCCATCAGCGGGACTTTTTAAAGCCCATTGTTCATCCGTTTCTACAGCTCTCATAAATGCATCTGAAACTAAAACACCATGATGAAGATTTAATGCTTTTCTATTTGGATCACCACCCGTTGGTCTTCTCATTTCAATAAACTCTTCTATCTCAGGATGATCAATTGGAAGATAACATGCTGCAGAACCTCTTCTTAATGATCCTTGACTGATAGCCATAGTCAAAGAGTCCATCACCTTTATGAAAGGAATTATTCCAGATGTTTTTCCAACTCTTCCTATTTTTTCACCAATAGATCTTAAGTTACCCCAATAGCTTCCAATTCCTCCACCCTTCGCTGCTAACCAAACATTCTCACTCCATAAATCAAGAATACCTCCTAAGCTATCAGATGCTTCATTTAAAAAACATGAAATTGGTAAACCTCTTTTTGTACCACCATTTGACAAAACTGGTGTTGCTGGCATGAACCAAAGTTTGCTTATGTAATTATAAATTCTTTGAGCGTGCAAATTATCATCTGCATATGTGCTTGCTACTCTTGCAAATAAATCTTGATAAGATTCGTTTAAACCTAAATATCTGTCTTTTAAAGTTGCTTTACCAAAGTCAGTAAGATTTGCATCTTTCGATCGATCAATTTTAATTATGATGCCTTTGTCATTTTGAAATAGTTCTGTTTCATTATTTAACGAGAAAAGATCAGGCTTATTTATTTTAGAAACTTCTTTAATTTCAGGGCTATATTCAGAGACAGCTTTTTTGAGGGCCTGAGAAAGAATCTTATTCATAAAAGTTTAATATATTTTGTTATTAGTACGAAAACAACTATATGTTGTAGGCGTTTGTAGTAATTACACTATATAATCATTTTAACAAGAGAACATTTATAGAACGCGACAATATTATAATCAATAAAAAAATTAAATTTTTTCCAAGAAATTAACATAAAAAGGTTAAGTAAATACCTAATGAATCAAAACATAAAAATAAACCCTTATGGATTTAGAGAATATGACGCTCGTTGGTTGTATAAGAAAGACATAAATTCAGCAGGAATAGAGAATCTTGGAAAAGGACTTGGAACGCAAGTAAAAATTCATACTAAAAAAGAAAATCCAAGAGTCATCGTTGGACATGATTATCGATCTTATAGCGAAGAAATAAAAGCTGTTCTTAAAAAAGGCTTAATATCTACCGGATGTAATATTGAAGATGTAGGTCTATCCTTATCTCCAATGGTTTATTTTGCACAATTTAATTTAAATGCAGATGCAGTAGCGATGGTTACAGCAAGTCATAATGAAAATGGTTGGACTGGTGTCAAAATGGGAATCAAAAAAGGACTCACTCATGCACCAGAGGAAATGAAGGAATTAAAAGAAATTACCTTAAATGGAAAATTTATTAAAGGTGATGGTAATGAAAAACAAATTAAAAATTTTGATAAAATTTACAAAGATGACTTGATTAATAAAAATAAAATTAAGAAAAAAATAAAAGCTGTGGTGGCTTGTGGGAATGGAACAGCGGGTGTTTTTGCGCCAGATATTTTAAAAGGTATTGGTTGTGAAGTAATTGAGTTAGATTGTAAACTAGATTGGAATTTTCCAAAATATAACCCAAATCCAGAGGATCTAGAAATGCTTCATGAAATAGCAAAAGTAGTTAAAGAGAATAATGCAGATATAGGGTTTGGATTTGATGGTGATGGAGATAGGGTTGGTGTTATTGACAATAATGGTAATGAAATATTTTCAGATAAAATAGGACTTTTAATAGCTAGAAATTTGTCGGGTAAACATAAAAATTCTAAATTTATAGTAGATGTAAAATCAACAGGTTTATATTCAAAAGATAAAATCTTATTAGAAAATAATTGTGAAACAATTTATTGGAAAACAGGCCATTCTCACATCAAAAGAAAAGTAAACACCGAAAAAGCATTAGCAGGTTTTGAAAAAAGTGGTCATTTTTTCTTTAATCAACCATTAGGTTTTGGATATGATGATGGTATTAATTCAGCAATTCAAGTATGTCACTTATTAGATAATCAAAATAAAAAAATGAGTGAAATAATTAGTGAATTACCAAACACATTTCAAACCCCAACAATGGCACCCTTTTGTAAAGATGAAGAGAAGTATATTGTAGTTGAAGAGCTAGTTAAACAAATTAAAAATTTACAAAAAAACGAAACTAAAATAGATGGCCAAATAATAAATGATATTTTAACTGTTAATGGAGTTAGGTTTTCATTCGAAGATGGTTCATGGGGACTTATAAGGGCTTCTTCAAACAAACCATCTTTAGTTATTGTTGCTGAAAGCCCAACATCAGATGAAAGAAAGAAAAAAATATTTGATTTTATTGATAATTTATTAAAAAAAACTGGAAAAATCGGTGAATATGATCAAAAAATTTAGATTATATGAGTTTCTTATTCATATGGTCTATAAAATGATTTTGATAAAAAATAAGAATTTAACAAACCCTTAACTCTCATAAAATATATATCTCTTTTTGATTTATTAAATATTGCTTGATAAATAAGTGTTTTTATTACTGAAGTGATTAAATTAGGAAAAGTTTTAATAAAAGCATTTAAATATCCATGATGTTTTTTATTAAAATAAAACTTAGACCACATCCAGTGCCAATTTCTACTTTTTTCCATTTCAATATCTTCTCTATCCCCATGGGATAGCCCACTTAAATGATTTACCTTAGTATTTATTAAAAATATTTTTTTTTTATACTTTTGAATTCTTTCACACAAATCTATCTCTTCAAGATATAAAAAAATATTTTCATCAAAAAATCCAACCTCTTTCATTTCCTCTTTGTCTAAAAGCATTGCAAATCCTTTTACATGATGTTTTTCAATAATATCATTAGTTCCAAATGTATGTTCATCTGCATCTTCTAAAGAACAAGGTGCTGCAATTGCAAATTTTTTATTCTCTAATTTTTTAATCATGTCAGAAACTGTATTTAAATTTATTTGTGCATCTGGATTTAAAATAAACAAATATCTCGTATCAGACTTTTCAATTCCATAATTGTTACCATTTCCATATCCCAAATTACTATCCATAATATAGCATTTTAAGTTATTATATTTTTTCTCCAATAATTCTTTAAGTTGGTAGTTAGAGCTATTTTCGACAATAATTTTTTTTGATTCTACTGGTAAGTTTTCTAAACAACTGTCTATGAGTTTTTCACTTTTAAATGTAGTAATTATAAATGTAATGTCCTTTTCTAAGATATGACTCATAATTTAATTTATAAAGTGTAATGGCAACTAATCAAAATATTAATAACTACTAATTTCTAGTCTGAATTGATTTTTTTTAAATATCTAATTTTTTACATCTTCATGCTGAGTTTTGTTTTCTAAATTGTCGTTTGAATGATTTTCTTCTTTATTTGGTAATTCATCGCTGTAAAATTTTCTAACTAATTCCTCTTCTTTTTTTCGTTGCTCCTCGTCAAACTTCTTTTCCCATTCTTTCATTCGCATATTTTCCTCTTCAATTCTCTCTTTTTGAGCTTTTTCAGCTAATCGAATTCTTTCGTTTTCTTCTTCAATTCTTTTTTGTCTTTCCTCCTCTATTTTCAATTCTCTTTCTCTTCTACGTCTTTCATTCTCTTTATTTATTCTCTCACGTTCTGCTTCTTTTAGTTCTTTTTCTTTAATTCTTAATTCCTCTTCTTTGGCTCTTTGTTCAGCCTCTTCTTTTAAAATCTGTCTTTGAATTTCCTGCTGTCTTTCAGTTTCTAGTTCTCTTAATCTTTCTTCCATTTCTTTAAGTTTTTCTTGCTCATATTTCAGTTTCCTAGCTGCCTCTCTTAATCTTTGTTCTTCCTCAAGTCTATTTTTCCTTTCAATTTCTTTTAATCTTGTTTTTTCTTGTCTTTCTTTTTCTTTTTCATCTCTTCTCTTTTGAGCTTCAATTTCTTTATTTTTAAGTTGTTCTTCTTTAATTTTAATATTTTCTTCTCTAATTCTTTGTCTCTCTAACATTTTGAGCCTTAAATCTTCTTGCTTAAGATTTCTGGCTTCCTCTCTAAGTTTTCTGGTTTCTTCGTCTTTAATTTTTTTCTGTTCTATTTTAATTCTTTCAGCTTCTACTTTTCTTCTTTTTTCTTCATTCTTTTTTTCTTGCTAAATACAACTTAAGATTGTCTGATTTTAAATTAGTTAACAAAAGTCATTTTCAACTAATAAGTGTTCTGAAATATTTAAAGAATCACTTAGTTTGGATTTGTGAGGTGATGGAGGGAGACTGAAATCACCTCTTTTTTTTTGCTTGTTATAATTTTAAGTATTCGTAAAAAAATTTAATCGAAACCACTAAAAGAAAAATTCCAAAAAACTTACTAATTTTATTCTTATCAATACTATGTACTGTTTTAGCTCCTATCCGAGCCATGAAAGTTGTAATTGGTATAAATATTAAAAATGCTGGTATATTTATAAAACCAATACTTAGTGGAAGACTAGATTTTAAAAAACTTCCTGAAAGAAGGAATCCTATTGCTCCAAATAGAGCAATTAGAAAACCTATGGCTGCTGCACTTCCTATAGCTTTATTTATTGAATAACCAAAAAACTTAAGAATAGGTACATTCATTACAGCTCCTCCTATACCCATAGGAGCGGATATAAACCCAACAAGAAAACCAAGAATTACTTTTAAATGTAATTTCATTTTAACAATTATGTTTTGCTCCTTTTCTTTTATTAAAAGTAAGTAAATACCTAAAAATAAAATCATTATAGAAAAAAATAAGACCAAAGATTTGGTTTTTAGAGAAGCTGCAAAAACAGTTCCAACAATAACTCCTATTACAACAAACAAACCATACTTTTTAACAATATCAAAATCAACTGCTTTAAATTTATGATGTGTTAAAACTGAAACTGTAGATGTTGGAATTATAATTGCAAAGGAAGTTCCGACGGCAAGATGCATAACATATTGAGGATCAATTTCTAAAGAGCTAAAAATAAAATATAAAAAGGGAACAGTTATCAACCCTCCGCCAATACCAAATAATCCAGCCACAAAACCAACTGGTATTGCTGTTAAGGCCATTAATAGAATAATATAACTGTATTCGTTTGTTAAAATTGAATTAAGCAGACTGTCCTACTCTAGTATCTACATTGTTATATTTAATTTTATCCATGATGTGATCAATTTTTTTCACATCAGCATCTCTCACACACATGTTTTCACTTAAATATCTTTTCCAATAACTTGCACCTGTTTGACCATGAAATAAACCAAGAGTATGTCTCATAATTTGATTCAATCTTGTTCCTTTATTTAATTCTTCTTTAACATAAGGAATGAGTTGTTCAATCACATCTTGTCTACTTGGCACATCTTCATTATTAAATATTTCTCTTTCAATATCTGCTAGCAAATATGGGGTATGATAAGCGGCCCTTCCAATCATTACACCATCTGTTTTTTCTAAATGAGGCTTTATTTCATCTACTGAAGTTATTCCTCCATTAATAATGATCTCTTCATTAGGAAAATCTTTTTTTAATTTATAAACATATTCGTATTTTAGAGGAGGAATATTTAAGTTTTGCTTAGGTGTAAATTTACCTAACATTGCTTTTCTTGCATGAATAATGAAAGTTTTAACTCCAGTTGCTTTTAAGGTAGAAATAAAACTATGTAAATTTTCATAATCTTCCACATCATCGTAACCAATTCTTGTTTTTATAGTTACTGGTAGTTTTGTAAATGATTGCATTTTACTTAAACAATCTGCCACTAAATTTGGCTCTTTCATTAAACAAGCACCAAATCTATTTTTTTCAACTTTTTTACTAGGACAACCTAAGTTTAGATTGATTTCATCATAACCAAAATCTTCACCTATTTTAGTGGCTTCAGCTAAAAGTTTTGGAGAAGATCCTCCTAATTGAAGTGCTACAGGTTTCTCATTAATATTAAACTCTAATAACTTTTTTTTATCTCCTCTATTTATGGCTTCATCAACTACCATCTCAGTATAAAGAAGTGTGTTTTTGGATATTAATCTTAGAAAAAATCGTTCATGACGATCTGTACAATCCATCATAGGAGCAACTGATACTTTCCTATTCATGATATAACTTTATATTATTTTTTTAAGAGTTTGAAGCTTCAGTGTCATCTGAAGATACATCTGCTTCTTGATTTTCTGATTCTGAAACTTCATCTAAAGAAACTTCTCCTTGTTCATTCATAGTTTCTTCACCTACGGAATTATCAACTTCTGCTGTAGCTGTTTCAGATAGCTCAGCTAAATCTTCTTTTGTTACTTGAATTTTTTCAGGAGTTTTTCTTGCTCTTTTAGATGGTAAAATTGGGGTACCACTTTTTGAAATTTCACCTTTATATAGATTTTCAAAATCATCACCTATTTCTTCATCATCCTCAGCAGCATCATCAACTTGTTCAACATGTTTTCTAAGTTTGTAAACAGCACTATCAGTTAAATCTGAAACTTTAATTTTTTCTTCTGCAATTTCTCTTAATGAAATAACTGTATTTTTATCGTTATCTCTATCAATTGTTGGTTCTATTCCTGCATTAAGTTGAGTAGCTCTTTCTTTAGCAACAAGTACTAATTCGTAAGGGCTCTCTACTTTATCTATACAGTCTTCTACGGTAACTCTTGCCATGCGCAGTATCTACACAGTGAGTCTTTAAAAATCAAGGTCTATTTTATAAATATTTTGGATTTAGCTTATTTTTAACCAAATAAAGAAGGATAATTGAGCCAAAGATGTAGGCTCCTGAGACGACAGCTATATGTTCAATTGAAAAACCAATATCAATCAAAAATCCAAATAAAGCTGTACCAAAAGCAGTTGAAAATACCATTAGTGCAGTTGTTAAGGCCTTTATAGATCCAATATATTTAACACCATAAATCTCAGCCCAAGTTGAGGACCCAAGGACGTTTGCCAGGCCATTGGTTACTCCAAGTAAACCAAAAAATACAAAAGAAGATAACGGTGCATTAAAATAGTATAGAACTACAGTTGAAAAAAAAAGTGGAACATTCATATAAATTAATAATTTTCTACTTGAAAATTTATCAATTAAAAAACCAGATATAAAAAGAGTAATCACTGATAAAATTGAGTATGCCATAAATGATTGCGCAATTACATAAGGTCCCCACTCTTTAGAAGAAGATATAAAAGACTGATAAACAAAAGATCCTGTTGCAATCCATGGCATTGCTAACATCGTCATACAAATAATGTAAAATCTATAATCTTTTAAAACTTCTATTCTTTTCCATTGTTTAATTTCTTTATTATTGTCTTCTAGTTTAGTTTCTTCTCTCGTATCAAGCTTAACTTCTTTAACTAAAATAAATGTTGCAACAGGTAAAACTAATATAACCAAAATAGAAATTGAAACCCAAATATCTCTCCATTCTATAAAAGTTAATAAAAAAACAATTAAAACTGGCATTGCAAATTCAGCTAATGACAATCCCAACCAACCTGTACTTAAAGCCCTACCTCTATTTTTTTCAAAAAAACGAGATATGGTTGTTGTTGCTGTATGACTTGATAAACCTTGTCCAGCTAAACGCATCAAAAAAATTCCTACGAATAAAAAAATAACAGATGAAATCTTCGAAAATATAAAACAGGATGCAGATAGAAAAATTATAACATAAGAAGCAAACTTTAATATATTTACATCATCAATTTTTTTTCCAATCCAAACTAAAACAATACTGCTTAATAAAGTTGCTGATGCATAAATTGAGCCAAATTGTCCATGTGAAATTGATAAGGCGTCTCTAATACTAGAATTAAATAGACCAAGAAAAAAACTCTGTCCAAAACTTGAAAAAAATGTAAAAATAAATCCAAATACAATTACTTTTAAACTTAAACTTTTAAACATAGAAAAAAATTATGACTTGTAATGTTGCTTT
>CACDTF010000018.1 GCA_902555665.1 uncultured Pelagibacteraceae bacterium | reverse complement strand
TACATAGAGTCACCTAAATTTATTCCTACGTCTCCAAGAATAATTATTCTTCCTCTTTGCATCATAAATCCAGTAAATGCACCAGCGTCACCACCAATTATTATAGTTCCACCTTTCATATCAATACCAGTTCTGGCACCAACACTACCTTTACAGATTAAATCCCCACCTCTAATTGCCGCACCAAAACAAGATCCAGCATTCTTTTCAATCACTACTTTACCAGCCATTAAATTTTCTGCACATGACCATCCAACTCTTCCACTGATTCTTACTATTGGACCATCACAAGAACCCATTCCAAAGTATCCTAAACTTCCTTCAAAAATTAAATTCAGTTTATTTAAAATACCAACTCCAAGACTGTGTTTACCTTGCGGGTTTTTTATTACTATTGTTCCATATCCTTGGCTCATTAAGTTATCGATCTCTTTATTAGCCTCAGGAGCTGTCATGTCTTTAACATCAAGCTCAGTTCTTTTATTGAAATCCACATCGTACGTACCAAAGTAATAAAAGTTTTCTGCTTCGTCAGGATTAAAGAATTTTTGTTGAGTTCTTCCTGTTAATACCTCAGTGTGCATACCCATTGATTGGGCTTTTGATTTTTTTGACACAGTTTTTAGATTTGCCATACTTTCACCTCCCCATCAAATGGATCATATGTATCAATTTCTTGTGGTAATACAGATCTAATTGCAATTTCCTCTGATCCCATTGCTACTAAATCATCAGACTCATACAATACCAAAGGTTTTGCGGCCATTGTATCTTTAGCCATACCTAATGAATCTTTAGTTGCAACAAAGTATGTGAAAACCCCATCTAAACCAGTTAATGACTCTTTCATTCCTTCCTCTAAAGTTGCTCCATGTCTCATTTTTTCTGCAATATAAACTGCAATTAATTCTGAGTCACATTCAGACATAAATCTCATACCTTTGTTTTCTAAAACTCTTCTGTTATTCCAGTAGTTTGTTAATTGTCCATTATGAACTACAGACACATCACTAAATGGATAGCCCCAGAAAGGGTGAGCAGACTTAATATCCACACCTGATTCTGTTGCCATTCTAGCATGACCGATTGCATGTGTTCCAACTACTTTATCTAAACTATATCTGTCACAGACCATTTTAGCATTTCCAAGATCTTTAATTACTTCTAAAGATTTTCCCATAGATAGAATTTCAACACCTGGAATACTCTCAATTCTTTGTGAAAAGTCTAACAAATCTTTTGTATCATAATCAATCTCATATCTTAGTGAGTAAGGAAGAGTTCTTTCTTCTTTAACTATTTTAGCTCCCATTTCAGCCAGAGTTTCATCTACAATTTTTTTTCTTTCATCGTAAACAGATACATCCTCCATAACTGATGAACTTCCTTCTCCAACATTTTCTCCAACTTTAAAACGCATGATGAAGTTTTTTCCATCCGTATCGCCATATAAAGCGTAACCTGTTGAATCTTCTCCTCTATGTTTTAATGCTTGAAGCATACCTTGCAATTCACTTCCAACATTTGAAGATTTCCCTCTATGAATTAAACCTGCTATCCCACACATATATTTATACCCTTTCTATCTATTTTTGTGACCTACGGTAGACAATCAAGATAAGTATCCAGATCCCATTGTGTTGTTGCACCAAGAAATCTTTCCCACTCATCGTTTTTGTACCAATGGAAAACTTTATACATTTCATCTGGCATTGCAGATTTGATTACTTCATCCTCTGCCAGTCTATCCAAAGCTTCACCTAAACTTAATGGAAGTTTTTTTACATCTTTACCAGCTTTTTGAGCTTCATAAATATTTCTAGATTCTGGAGCTGCTGGTTTCATTTTTTTAGTTATACCTTCATCACAAGCTTTTAATAAAGCAGCACCTAATAAGTAAGGATTGTGCATCGAGTCTACTGATCTATACTCAAATCTTCCTGGAGCAGAAACTCTTAAACCACAAGTTCTGTTTTGATATCCCCAGTCTGCGTAAACAGGAGCCCAAAAACCTTGATCCCATAATCTTCTATAAGAATTTACAGTTGAAGATCCAAGAGCTGTTAATGCTGGTAAGTGCTTCATGATACCTGCAATTGATTGCAAACCAATTTTGCCTGGTAATTGCATATCTTTTGTATCTGGCATGAAAGTATTAGTTCCACCTTCAACATAACTAAATACTTCTTCTACACCTGGTAGAGTTTTGTTTCCAAGTTTATTAATTTTTATTTTTCCACCTTTCCACAAAGACATATTTGTATGACAACCACTAGCAGAAACACCCATAAATGGTTTTGTCATGAAGCAAGCGATTAAATTATGTTCTCTAGCAACTTGAGCACAAATTTGTCTGTAGGTTGACAATCTATCTGCATTTCTTAAAACGTTATCGTAAGTCCAGTTTAACTCTAATTGGCCTGGAGCATCTTCGTGATCTCCTTGAATCATATCAAGACCCATTGCTTTTGCGTACTCAATAACCTTCATAAACACTGGTCTTAATGACTCAAATTGATCAATGTGATAACAGAATGGTTTAGAAAAACCTTTACCTGTAGGTGTTCCATCCTCATTTTTTGTTAACCACATCATTTCAGGCTCAGTACCAACTCTTAATTCTAGACCATGTTTTTTCTTAAATTCATCCATGAAAATTCTTAGATTTCCTCTGCAGTCTGAAGTTAAATGACCGCCTGGATTTTTTCTTTCTTCTCTGTTTCTAAAACAAGTTACAAATACTCTTCCAACTCTTTTATCCCATGGTAATTGAACAAAAGTTTCAGGATCAGGTATTCCAACGAGCTCCATAGCCTCTGGTCCATATCCAATGTAATTATTATGACGATCTAAGAACAAGTTTGCTGTAGCACCGTAAACTAATTGAAATCCTTTTTCAGCTGTTCTTTCCCAGTGATCTGCAGGTATACCTTTACCAACAACTCTACCTGTTACAGAAATGAATTGATAATAAATATAAGTGATGCCAAGTTCATTAATTTTCTCTCTAACTTTTTTAACTAATTTTGCTCTACCTGGCTGGTTAACGTGTTTCTCTAGATCTGTCATTTTCACCCCTCAATGAATTTAATTTATTCAAACGTAGCTGAAAAATTTATTTGTGTCTAGGCTTAGAGTCTAGCTCCAAGGAAACGGACTGTTCGAAGTAGGGTGAAGTTCACCCTTCTCGTAACGGTTGAATCTAAATGGTTTTAATAAATCACTTTCAGTACCAAGAATTTCTTTTGCAACAAGTTCTCCAACCCCAATCATTTTATAACCATGATTAGCATCTGCAATCATGTAAACGTTTTCAAAAAATCTATCAAAGATTGGAAACGAGTCTGGTGTCATACATCCAAGTCCGCCAGATGGTCCTTTTCTATATAAATCAGATTTACCCTCAAATCTTTTTTGACAATGCGCTAAAGCTGAACACCACATTTCACTAAATGCGTCTGTTGTTTGATACTCAGGTGATTCAATTCCATAAGGATCAACATTAACTTGATCAAAATGTTTTTTAACTATGTAAGGAGAAGTTCCCCCTTGTACACCTAAACCTTCAATGTCAGGTTTGTAATAAATTCCCCAAATTTTATCTGTTAATAATTTTTTTGTTTTGTCTGAGTATAACGGAGCAGTCGAGTCTACATGAACCACAGGAGGTTGTTTTCCATCATTTGTTTTTAGAAAATCTGGCTCAACACCTATAACACCTTCTTGTAGCATCCAGTATGTCCACATATCTGTTACATGCATTTTACCATCTTTTCCTTTAATGTTAGCCGTTTTAGGTAACTCTAACATATTCCAAAAATCTCTCGCCCATGGACCTGCACCGATAACAACCTGTTCGCACTCAATTGTACCTTTGTCTGTCTCTACTCCTGTAACAGCTTGACTGTTACTTCCTCTTTTAAATCCTGTTACTTTCACACCTTTCATAACCTGAACACCGTTTGATGTAGATTTACTTTCAAGTGCTTTAATTGAATCTTTGTTAAATGCGTATCCACCTTTTTTTTCATGAAGTATTGAAGTGATGCCTTGTGCTTGCCAATCATCAAAAATACCTTTCATATAATTTGAACAATCTTTTTCACCTTCAATAAATACTGACTCATATCCAATTGCTTTTTGTTGCTCATAAATGCTTGCAACATCTTGATGCATTACTTCAGGTGATATTTGTAAATAACCTACTGGATTATATTTAAATGCTTTAGGATCACTCTCCCAAACTGAAACTGAGTGAGCCATAAGCTCTCTCATTGCTGGTTGGAAATAATTATTTCTTACAACACCACAAGCAATTCCGCTTGCACCAGCCGCAGTATCTTTTTTCTCTAATACAATTATGTCACCTGGATTTTTATATGTTTCAGAAAGTTTCCAAGCAGTACTAAGACCGTGAATTCCACCACCGATGATAACTACTTTTGCTTTCGAAGGTAATGTCGTCATTTAAAAACATTATTTTTTGCAAATAGTAATTAATATAATTTTTTATAGAACTAAAAATTATATATATAATTTAGATATTTCAATTTTTGTGAAATTTGTCGCTAATAACTTATATTTTTTAATGTATCCAGGTATTCATTAAATTCTTTAATAAATGAGTCACTAGGAATTATATTTTTTATTCTTTGGTCTGTTGATGTTTTTTCAAGACGAAAAAATCCTTTTTCACAAGCTTCAGTAATAATTAATGCAGATTTAGGTCTAGATGTTTTAAATAATTTAGTTTTAAGTTCCTCAACAGATAGTTTTTTATTTTCTTTATGTGCAGACATTACTAATAACATCATATGATAGTGAGAAGGAGATTTTCTAAAAAAATAGTTACTTGCGGTATGAGATTGTCTCATTTGATCTTCCCAAAAATCTAATAACGTCTTTTTTTCTTTTGGCATTTTTTTTAAGCTTTTACTCTAGATTTGGTTGGATCGTAGAATGGAAAACCAACAACTTTAGCACTAATCCTTTTTTGATGACCATCGATTTTACCTATTTCAACTTCAGTACCAATTTCAGAATATTGAACATCAATTCTGCACAGAGCAATATTTTTATTCAAAGTAGGGGATAAGCATCCACTGGTAACTATACCAACCTGTGATCTTCCAATATGAACACAGTCACCGTGGCCTGCTATTTCTTTTCCTTTAAGTTCTAGTCCTACCAGTTTCTTTTGAGGGTTGGTTTTTCTTTTAATTAATTCCTCTTTACCAATAAAATTCTCTTCTTTTGTTTTCAGTGGAACGGCAAAACCAATACCAGCTTCAAAAGGATCTTGCTCTCCATCAAACTCTGCGCCAAATAAAATTAAACCTGCCTCAATTCTTAGTTTGTCTAAGGCAGCAAACCCTGCTGGTATCAATCCATCATTTTTACCTGCTTCCATTAATTTATCCCAAACTTCAGGAGCATGTTTCGGATGACACCAAACTTCATAACCTAATTCACCAGTATAACCTGTTCTAGAAACAATTAATGGAATACCTTGAAGTTCTTCTATTCTACAAATTGTAAATCTGAACCAACCTAATTCATCTATTGATGGTTGAGTGGGTGGTGTAAAAATAATTTTTTTTAAAATTTCTCTACTTTTAGGACCTTGCAAAGATACATTACTTATTTGGTCAGTAGAGTTTTTAACAATAGCATTAAAATTCTTTTTCTTTGCAATTTCTTTTAGCCATTCTCCACCATACTCATCTCCACATATCCATCTAAAACCTGTTTCGCTTAATCTTAAAAGAGTTCCGTCATCGAACATCATTCCGTTTTCGTAACACATTGCAGAATATACAACCTGTCCAACAGAAAGTTTTTTTATATTTCTTGTAAGAGTGTAGTTCATTAACTCTTCAGCATCAGGACCAATTATTTCAAATTTTCGTAGTGAGGATAGATCAATTAATACAGCATCATTTCTGCAGGCATTGTACTCATTAACTAAACCATGTTTGGTGTAATCGTTTGGAAGCCAAAATCCTCTAGCATCAACAAAGTTTCTAGTTAATTTTGAAGTTCTTTCATAAAAGCCAGAATTTCTAGTAAGTTTATTTTCAGAGTCTGTTTTCATTCTAAAACCAAATGACTTTCTAAATTCTTTATTTTTGTTGTAAGTTCTAACAAATATATTAGTAGGATTCCATGAATTACAAGGATCTATATCACTTGGACATGCAGTCGTTCCTATTGTTAAATCTTTCAAAGCTTTAAACATTACATAATCACCAGGTCTTGAATAAGATTCATCGGAAATAACAGAATTTAATCCTCCGGCAGAGGTGTTAAAAAATAAATTAATTGCATGCCAACCTTTCTGTTTTTGAACACCATATTTCGACATACTTTCAGTTAAATTATCCGAACAGTTAGGGTGACCAAAATACCCCGCATCTTCATAATATTTCGAAGTACATGCAAGATTAAAAGTATCATGTTTTCCAACAGTATCTCTTATTACTTCAACAAGTGGCTCATGATCTGTGTCATAAAATTTAGAGAACAAACCTGGTCCTGGGAAAGTATTACCCATGAATGTTCTTGTGGTTTGCCAGTCTAATCCTTTTTCAATTCCTTTTTCTAGTTTTCTTGTATCGAATGCCACAAAGTCAGAACATTGTCTGCCAGTTGGACTTATCACTTGAATATAATCTCCTTCTTTAACCTCATAAGATATACAACTTTCTTTATTTATATTTTCTTCATAAACAGGTTCGAAAACAGGATCAGGAATTACATTTAATTCCTTATCATTAACAATTTTAGCTCTTTTAACAAATATAGTTAAATCAGTTGGTGGATTTTGTTTTGTAACATCCATATCTTCGCCAGGTGCTGAAAATATTGCGTAACATTTATCTTTTGATTTTAATTTAATTTTTTCACCAGGTTCTGTGTCTAAATCAAATATAATTGATGATTTTGAATTAGAAATTTTTAAATTTCTTTTTTTTAATTGATAGTTAGTTGCTAAAATTGTTTCATCATTCCCACTAAGAATATTTCTTATAAAGTTTTTTTCATTGTTTGATTTAAGATTTAAAATTCCAAGATCTGAATTTCCATCTTTTCCAAAACAAATAATCTCACATATTTGATTTCCTTCATTATTTATTATTTCTATTTCATCATCAGGAAAAATTTGAAAACCAGAAAGACCACCACCATTAACAACATGTCTTTCAACTCCAGGTGGTAAAATATTCAAACCAGGATATTTGATATCTTTGCTTGTTCCTAACATTTTAAATTTTATTTTAAGAATAATATAATCAAAACGAGTTGACTATAACTTTAAATAGGAACATACTTTTATATATAAATAATTGGAGGGTTAATATGAAAAACAAAAGTTTACCGTTAATTATCGGTGCTGTAGTGATAATAGCTGCTGCAATCTTCTTTATGCAAGGGGGCGATAAAACGGCAAAGAAATCAGGTGACAGTAGTCAGCCTATAGTTATCCCAACTCACAATTGGTCAAGTCAAATTGTAATGGCTTATGTAATTGGTGGAATTTTTGAAAGCATGGGTAACAATGTAAGTTATGTAAACGCTGACTCACAAGCAGTTTACGAGTCAATCAGAATTGGAGACGTAACTATATCTCACGAGGTTTGGGAATCTGCTTTTGGTAAATCATTTACAACTGCTTTAGATAAAGGCGGTTTGTTAGATTGGGGTGATCATGAAGCAAGAACTCTAGAAGATATGGGATATCCAAATTGGGTTGTTGATAAAGGATTATGCCCAGGTCTACCTGATTGGACTGCTTTAAAAAATCCAGATTGTGCTAAAAACTTTACAACACCTGATTCACCAGATGGAAAAGGAAGAATGTTGGAAGGACCACAAACTTGGCATGGTGATTTAATCCCACAAAGAGTTGAAGCTCTTGGTTTAGGTGATCTTTGGTGGGTTAAATTTGCTGGAAGTGCTGATGCACTTTGGGCGGAATTAGCAGCAGCTGAAAAAGAAGGAAGAGGAACAATTATATTTAACTGGACACCAAACTTTACTGATGGTGCTGGTTTCACTTTTATCGATTTTCCTCCGTATACAGCTGGTTGTAGACCAGAAGATGGTGGAGATGGAAAATGTGGATCACCAGATGGTTATTTAAAAAAAGCTGTACATGAAGATTTTCCAAAAACACATCCTGCAGCAGCTGCAGTCTTTAAGAAAATGTCATTCTCTACAAGTCAGATTGGAGCAATGGCTGCTTTAGTTGATGTTGACAAAATGACTCATGAGGACGCTGCCAAAAAATGGTTAGCTGATAACGAGTCAGTTTGGAAAGCATTTCTTAATTAAGGATAAAAATTAAAATTTAAAATCTCCCCCAACAGTGTTGGGGGGGATTTTTTTTTGAGAAATTTTGTGTAAAATATATTAATGAAAAAATACTCTCTTATTATATTTTTTAGTTTTTTAATCTGCTCATCAGTTTTAGCAAGAAGCACTGGATGTAAAGAAGGTAACTGTGAAAATGGTTTTGGTAAATGGGTTTATACCGATAAAACTACTTATGAAGGGGAGTGGGTTAATACAAAAAAACAAGGTCAAGGAGTGGAAACTTGGCCTAATGGTTACATCTATGAAGGGGAATTTAAAAATAGTGAATGGAGCGGACAAGGAACTTTAACCTTTCCTGACGGATCTAAGTATGAAGGAGAGTGGTCTAAAGGTTTTATGAATGGCCAAGGAACATTTACTTGGGCAAATGGAAAACAAAAATCAGGTATTTGGAAAAACGGCAAGTTACAAGAATAATGTCAAAAGAAAATTATATTAATAAAATAAAAGCTTTACCTGAATCTCTAAGGCAGTTTATTGGTTTGATAATTATTACACTAATAGTAATTATATCTTTTAGTATTTTAAATGGAATTTTTGGTCAGGGAGATGATTTGGTAAAAAGAATGAAGTTAGAAGAAGAAAGAATTGCTGAGCAAAAAAAACTTAGTGAATTAATATCTAAATTACCTTCTGGAATACTAGTTTCCTTTGATGGTACAGATCATTATAAGTTGACAGATGAGGTGTATGAGCAAGTATGTAAGGCTACAAATCTTATTCCACAAAGAGCAATCATGGGTGCTAATTTTTTAAATTTCAGAGCACATGAGCTTTATACAATTAATGGAAATAAAATTGACGAGACTTTTGTTAAATGGGATGAACAAAAAAGAAAATGTTTTGCGGGTTTTACAGTGAGTGGAAATAATGTAGGTGTTGATGAAAGTATTACTATAAGTGGAGAAGCTTTAAGTTTTTTAAGCACTGGAATTGATACAAGGGTTTATTTTATTAAAAATTTTTAATGAGGAAAGGCAACAATTATTAACATTTTAATTTTATAGAATTTAATATAACTTTAAAACAATTTATGTCTGAGACTGTAATCAAATGCGAGTCGGTTTATAAAATTTTTGGAGAAAATGCCAAAAAGATGCTTGAAGAATCTAATGGCAATGTAGATGCAAAAACTTTCCAAGAAAAAGGATGTATAGTTGGAGTCAATAATGCTTCTTTTGAAGTTGCAAAAGGAGAAATGTTAGTAGTTATGGGACTATCTGGTTCAGGTAAATCAACTTTGCTTCGATGCATATCAAGACTAACAGATGCTACAGGTGGAAAAATTTTTATAGAGGGCCAAGATTTACTTCAGTTAAACAATAAAGAATTAATTGAACTTAGAAGAAATAAAATGGGAATGGTTTTTCAAAGCTTTGCTTTGTTGCCTCATAAAACAGTTGTTGAAAACATTGCTTTCCCATTGCAAATAAAAGGCATTGAGATTGAAGAGAGCATTAGTAGAGCAATGGAAATGGTAAAATTAGTTGGACTTGATGGAAGAGAAAATTATTTTCCTAGAGAACTTTCAGGGGGACAACAACAAAGAGTAGGGATTGCAAGATCATTAGCTGTAGAACCTGATATATGGTTTTTAGATGAACCTTTTTCTGCGTTAGATCCATTAATTAGAAAGGAAATGCAGGATGAGTTTTTAAGACTTCAGGAAAAATTACAAAAAACAATTATGTTTATTACCCATGATTTTGATGAGGCATTAAAATTAGCTGATCGTATAGCAATTATGAAAGATGGTATCATTGAACAATTAGATACACCTGCAAACATTGTATTAAATCCTGCAACTGAATATGTAAGAAAGTTTACTGAAGAAGTACCAAGAGAGAAAGTTTTGATTATTGAGGATGTAATGGATACTTCAAGTAAAGATAATTTAGGAGATCTAAAAGTATCAAAAGATGAAATTATAGAAAATGTTGCAGAAAAAATACTTACTCAAGAAAAATTAGTAGGAGTAGTTGACTCACAAAATAAAATAGTAGGTTCAATTAAACCCTCAAAAATAATCGATACAGTATTTGGAGGAAGAAAAAACGGCAATTAAAATATGGAGTACTTAAAAAAATATCCAAAATTATTTCAATGGTTATTTTTGTTAATTGTATTTTTTGCTTTATGTTTTGCTATTGATGTTCCTGAAACTTATAAATTTATAAGAGGCCAGGCAGAATTTGTTAAAGATCCAAACCAAAGTGTTTACTTTTTTCTAGGTAAAGAAGTTAGATACTATGCCTTTGATGTATTTTGGAGATTGCCTCCACTACTGGGATGGCTACCTATCTGGATAAACGACTCTTTATTCTTCTTAATGAATGAGTGGATGCCAATGGAGTTTTGGAATGAAGATACTCAAGAGTTTAAAACTCGACCATTATTATTAGAGATAAGCAGAAATTTAACTTCGATTATGACTTTTTTAATTGAATTAATTAGAGAGATTCTATTGGGTGGTTTAGAAACTATTGTTGCATTCACAAGCTGGAATTTTGTCGATGCTTACCCATGGATTAAATTACCAGGTTTGCCATGGACTATTGTTACTGCTGGAGCAATAATACTTTCATATAAATTAAGTGGAAAAGGATTAGCTTTGTTTGCAGGTTTAACAATGACTTATATTTCAATATTTGGTCAATGGAAACCTTCAATGCAAACACTTTCATTTATATTGGTAGCAGTTCCATTATCATTCGCTTTTGGTATCAGCTTAGGAATTGCAGCATATAAGAGTAAAAGAGTTGAAAAAGCTTTGTACCCAATTCTTCTAGTGATGCAGACTATGCCACAATACGCTGTATTAGTTCCTGCACTTGTTTTATTTGGAGTTGGTGATCATGCTGCTGTAATCATTACAATGGTTGTTGCAGTTCCGCCAATGATATTACTTACAATTTTAGGCTTAAGAGCCATACCACCGGAAGTAATTGAAGCAGGAAAAATGAGTGGGTGTACTAATTGGCAACTAATGTTTAAGGTATTAATTCCTACAGCAAGACGAGATATTTTAATTGGAGTTAACCAAGTTATTATGGTTTGTTTTTCAATGGCAGTTATATCTGCTTTTATTGGCGCCAAAGGTTTAGGATTTAATTTGTTATTAGCTTTGAACCAGCTAAATATTGGATTAGCATTAGAAGCAGGATTGTGTATTAGTTTAATTGCAATTCTTCTCGATAAAATGTCTTTAGCTTGGGCAAATAAACAAACAGATTATTTTGGTAATTTGACATTTTTCCAAAGAAATAAAAACGTAATATTTTTTGCAGCTTCATTCGTAATTGGAATAATTCTTGCATATGTTGGGACTTTTATTTTCAAAGGTAGTTTTAATTACTTGTTTGAAATTCCTCATAACAAAGGAATATCAACAGCAGATTTTTGGAATAAAGGAGTTGATTGGATTTTTGATACTTTCTTCGTGTATATAAAAGCATTCAATACATGGTTAATTCAAGATGTGCTTCAGCCGATGAGAGCTCTATATTTAAGAATGCCTGCAGTTGCTACATTAGTACTGGCAGTTGGGGCTGGATATTTAATTGGAGGAGTTCGTTCAGCATTAGTTGTTGCTGCTTTAACTTTATTTATAGCTTTAAGTCCATGGTGGGATAGAGCACTAGTAACATTATACATGGCAACTTTTGGTGTAGTTATTTCTTGTTTAATAGGATTTACAGTTGGTACACTATGTTTCCAAAATAAAAAATCTGCAGCATTTATGCTAGGTGTTTGTGACATATTTCAAACATTCCCGTCATTTGTATATTTAATTCCAGTAATGATGCTTTTTGGAATTACTGATACTTCAGTATTAATTGCTGTAATAGTTTATGCAACAATTCCTGCAACAAGATACACAATTGAAGGTTTGAGAAGCGTTCCTGTTGGTCTACATGAAGCTGCAACAATGTCTGGAGTTAATAAGTTTCAGAGATTAACTAAAATTGAATTTCCATTAGCTTTTCCACATATGATGCTTGGTTTAAATCAAACAATAGTTTTTGCTTTATTTATGGTGATAATTGGAGCCTTCATTGGAACAGAAGATCTTGGTCAGTACATTTTAAAAGCACTTTCAGATAAAAACGGAGCAGGAATAGGATTAACTTTAGGAATTTGTGTTGCTTTTATTGGTTTAATCTTTGATAACTTAATTAGAACTTGGGTTGGAAAAAGAAAAAAACATCTCGGTATAGATTAAGCATAAATAATTATGAAAAGAATTTTAATAATTGGAGCTGGGGCAATGGGTGCAGCTTTTTCTGTGCCTTTAGTAGATAATAATCAAAAAGTAACTATAACTGAACCATATAACCTTAATTTATTAAAAAAAATAAATAATAAAAAAAAGTTTCATCCAGCTTTAAAAATTAATTTATCAAAAAAAATTTCCATTAAAAAATTTAATACTGAACTTTTAAATCAAAAATGGGATTTGATAGTAATTGCAGTTAGTTCACTAGGCATAGATATGATTAGAAATTACCTGAAAAATCTTAAAAATAAAACTCTAATTCTTGTTTTAACAAAAGGTCTAAAGTTAAAAAATAATAATATAATCAGCATGTCTGAGCAATTAAATTTAGGAAAAACGAAATTTAATATTTCAGTC
>CACDTF010000017.1 GCA_902555665.1 uncultured Pelagibacteraceae bacterium | reverse complement strand
GAGAAGTAGCAACTGGAGAAAATGGATTATTTAACACAGCAAAAGCTGGGTCTATTTTTATTGATAACTCAACTGTATCTGCAGAAGTATCAAGAGAATTAAATAAAAAAGCAAATGATAAAGGGTTTAGTTTTTTAGATGCTCCTATTTCAGGAGGACAAGCTGGAGCTGAAGGCGGAATACTAACAGTAATGGTTGGTGGTGATGAGGAAGTGTTTAAAAAAGCTGAGCCTGTAATTGATTGTTATAGTAAAAAAGTAAAATTAATTGGTCCTTGTGGAAGTGGTCAGTTAACAAAAATGATGAACCAAATGTGTATTGCTGGAACAGTACAAGGTTTATCAGAAGCAATTAATTTTGGAATAAACGCCGGTTTAGATATGGATAAAGTTATGGAAACAATATCTAAAGGTGCAGCACAATCTTGGCAAATGGAAAATAGATATAGAACTATGACTGATGATAAGTTTGATTATGGTTTTGCTATTGATTGGATGAGAAAAGATCTAAAAATTGCAATCGAGGAAGCAAAAAAAAATGGTTCACCTGTGCCTATAACAGAAATTATTGACGGCTATTATGCTGAAGTTCAAGAGATGGGTGGCAATCGATGGGATAGTTCAGGTTTGATTGCTAGATTAAAAAAGAAAAGATAATTTGTGACGGATACAGTTCCTTATTACGAGGACTTTGCAGAGATTAAAAAGAAAATTTGGTCAATGTTAGATAATGCTGTTAAGGACAGAGGTTCTCCTTTTAGAATACCTGTATTTATTTGTGGGGATCAGTCTGACTTAGATGGAAGGATTGTAGTTTTAAGAAAATCGGATCAATCAAATAATTTAGTACAATATCATAGTGATATTAGGTCAGATAAAATTGAAAAATTAAAAGTAAATAAAAATGCTGCAATGTTATTTTATGATAAAGATGAAAAGATACAGGTCAGATTAAAAGTAGAATGCATTATTAATCACAATAATGATGTAACAAAAGAATCTTGGTCTAAAACACAACATATAAGTAGAAAATGTTATTTAGTTGATAACGGACCTGGAACAGAGTCTGATCTACCAACATCTGGATTAAAACCAGAATTAGATAATTTTGATTATACAAAAGAACAAAGTGAAGAAGGTTATAAAAACTTTACTGTTATACAATGCAAAATTAAATCGATGGAATGGCTTTATTTAGCAGCTAAAGGACACCGAAGAGCAAAATTTAATCTAGAAAATAATAAAGATACTTGGTTAGTTCCATAGATGGTTACTGGGTATATATTCACAGCTTTTCTTATTATTCTGGGATTGGCTGTAATGAGATTCGGGAGTATTCATTTTAAAAAATTTAAAGAGGGTAAGACTAAAATTAAATCAAGATTAAGTGGACAATTATCTTTTTTAATTTTGTTCGTAATAATAATTGGATTGATAGTTTATTCAGTCAATGATCTCTTATTTAATTAAATAAAATATTATTTTTTCCACTTCTTAAACCATTCTTCTTTAGCATACTCGGTTAATTTATAAGTACACCACTCATTTTTTCTACCTTTTAGTAATTTCTTATGAGTATATCTGGCTGGTATTTCATAATTTCCTGGTGGCTGACCTCTTTTCTTTTGGCCTAATGCGCATGCAATTTGTAACGGATCGAATGGTGTTTCCGATGTTGGTGTTAAATAAACAGAGTCTTTCAAATCAGGACATGTTGGATCTTTATGATCATAAACTGCTTTTCCAAATTTTGCTGATAGATCATGACTAAGAATACCTGTACTTAAATGAGCTCCATCTTTAACTCCTTTGGTACAAGGCATAGCAAAACCATTACCATGCAGTAATTCATGGATTGAAATTTTTGTTATTTGGCCAGAGGCTCTCTTAATAAATAAATATCCATGATGAGGTCCCATTTGTCCTCCATCACCACTTGATGCATCAGTAAAAGAAAAATACAATTTTTTAGGATTATTAAATCCTTGTTTTTGCAAATAATAATCTGGGTAATTTACATTCCACCCACCTCTTTTTGCCTTACGATCTAATCTCGCGAATGAAATATCAAGCTTACCATCTTTTCGATAATCAAATTTTAATCTTTGCTTATCTCCTGTCATTTTGAAAAATAAATCATCTATTTTTTTAACTTCTTTTTCTATCCAACCGTTTATATCTCTTTCCATATCTTTGGTTTTTTTTGCTAGAAGATAGATAAAATGGATTTGAAAATCATCATTTACATCTGGTTGATCTTCAAAGAATCTACCTGGTTTATCATCAGAAGCAAAAATTGATGAACTGAATAAAGTAATTAGTAATATTAGTATTATGTTTTTATACACCTTTAATAACTATATTTGTCCCTTCAGAATTATCCAGTCTTATTTGTTTTATTGGTTTGTACTCTTCAGAATTGTACCATTCTAATGCTTTTTCATATGTAGGGAATTTAAGAATAATAATTCTAGGAAATTTTGTTTCTCCATCAAAAATTTGAAATTCACCAGCTCTTACTAAAAATTCTCCACCAAATTTTTTTACAAGTGGAGTAACTTTTTCAACATATTCTTTGTAATTTTCTGGATTAGTTATTTTTAATTGCGCTATTACGTAACCTGCAGACATTTATTCTCCTTCAATCTTTCAAATTTTTACAGTTAGATGGATATATTTCATAGTTTTGTTCATCTAAGTATTTGAATCGATTTGGTAAAAATTCATTTACTTTCTCATAATTTTTTTTTGAAATTCTATCTACTTTGCACCTTGATGCATACCACCACAAAACTGTTTCAGCTAAATCTTCTTGTTTGGGATTTTCCCATGCATAATTTGAAACATAATACTTATCTGTACTAATGGCATTTAGCCACTTATCTTCTTCAATAGATTTTTTACCCCAATGCCAATCAAGTGAGGCGTGAACTAATTCATGAAACATTGACTCTTCTATATATTTTTTATTTTCATTTATAAAAGTATTTGTGTGAATTATTGCATACCCATTCCCACCTGCCCAACTAGGATTACCTTTATGGATGATTAAATATTTTACTTTTTTCCTTAAAAAAGTAGGCATTTGTCCAAATATTTTTCCAAATTTAATCGCTTGTTTTTCTGCTTTTTTTAAACCTTTAAATTCATCATTAACCTTTATTAAAATATCAGCTGTATTTTCAAATGATGCTTTAAACACAAAAACTGAGAAATTAGTTTTTTTCCAACTAGTTTTTCTATTTTTAAAAGTTCTTTTGTCAAAATCTAATAGTTTCTCTTTTTCTATAAACACAATATCTTTAAAATTACTTGGGTCGCTTTTTTTTATAATGTCGCTGTCAACAAATGTTGTGGCTTTTTTAAAAATAAAATTTTTACTTATGCTTATAGTTTTTACAGCTTTATCTAACTGCCATATTGCAACTTCTTTAACACCATCATTCCAAATCATTGTTCCTTCGCCATGTCTGTTATTATTTTTCCATTCACCAGTATAAATACCCCCTCCACCACTATAAAAATATTTACCTTGTCCTGTTCTTTGACCATTTACCCAATCACCTTCATATCTATCTCCATTTGACCATTTAAAAGTTCCATTTCCATTGATACAATTACCCTCGATGCAATCTGCATTAGAAGTTTCACACCATAAAAAGCTAAAAAAAATAATAGCTAAAAGTTTTTTCATTTAAAATATTGATTTTGAATATTTTTTCCAATTATCTTGATAATGTTTTGTATTTTTAAATATCGCCTTTTTTTCTTCTTCTGAAACTTCTCTAATAACTTTACCTGGAGAGCCCACAACCAAAGAATTATCAGGTATAACTTTATTTTCTGTAATTAAGGCTTTAGCTCCGATAATACAATTTTTACCAACATTAGCTTTATTTAAAATGACAGCTCCAATACCAATTAAACTATTATCTCCAATGGTACATCCGTGAAGCATAACTAAATGACCAACGGTAACATTTTTTCCTACCTTTAAAGGACATCCAGGATCTGTGTGTAATACACTTCCATCTTGTACATTAGATCCTTCACCAATATGAATATTTTCAATATCCCCTCTAAGTACTGCATTAAACCAAATACTTGTATTTTTTTCTAAAATTACATCCCCTATTATTGTAGCATTAGGGGCAACCCAATTTTCGCCAGAGTTTTTTGGTTTTTTATCTTTTAAATCATAAAACATAATTTATATATTTTACATTATGCCAATACAAACTCCAATATGTGATTTTGGTCAAAAAGCTATTCCATTTGAATTAAAATCTACTGATAATGAAATACTGTCCTTAAATGATATCAAAGGTGAAAAAGGCACTTTGATAATGTTTATTTGCAACCATTGCCCATATGTAAAAGCTATTACAAAAGAATTGGTTGAAGATTGTAATGAATTAAAAAAAATTGGTATCAACACAGTTGCTATTTGCTCGAACGATTTTGTTAATTATCCAGAAGACTCATTTCAAAATATGATTAAATTTTCAAATAAAAAGCATTTTAATTTTCCTTACCTTCATGATGAAACTCAAGAAATTGCTAAAGCATATGATGCTGTATGTACTCCAGATTTCTTTGGCTATAATAAAAATTTAGAACTTCAATACAGAGGAAGATTAAGAGAACTTAAAAATTTTATTCCAGTTAAAGACGGAGAAAGTGATCTGCTGATAGCTATGAGGCAAATAGCAGAAACTGGAAAAGGTCCTAAAGATCAAATACCCAGTGCGGGCTGTGGTATTAAATGGAAGTATGATTAATGTATCTAATTATAACTAGATCATTCCCACCTGAACTTGGTGGTATGCAAAGTTTAATATGGGGTTTATCAAGAGAATTATCAAAAAACTTTATGATTAAAGTTTTTGCAGATTATATAGAGGGCCACAAAGAATTTGACGAACAAACTTCTTTTTCTATCGAAAGAGTTGGTGGAATTAAATTACTTAGAAAATACAGAAAAGCACAATTAATCAACGAATATATTAAAGAAAATAAAATAAATGGAGTCATTGCTGATCACTGGAAAAGTTTAGAACTTGTCAAGACATCAAAGAAAAAATACTGCTTAATTCATGGAAAGGAAATAAACCATCCAAAAAATTCTGTTCAAAATAAAAGAATATTAAAAGTCTTAAACAGTACCGAAAAAGTTATAGCTAATTCTCAATATACAAAAAATCTTGCTATAAATTGTGGTGTGATTGAAAACAAAATTGTTGTAATTAATTGTGGCGTAGACCCAGTTAAAGAGTTAAATAAAAAAACTTTAGATAAAGTTGAAAGTATACTTAAAGTTAAAAATCCTAGATTAATTACAGTTTCAAGATTTGATAAGCGTAAAAATCATGAAAAAATAGTAATGGCTTTAAGAAATTTAAAACAAATCTATCCAGATATTGTCTATATTTGTGTTGGATATGGAGAGGAAGAAGAAAATATTAAGAAATTAGTAAAAGAATTGGATCTTGAAGCGCAAGTTATGTTTTTTAAAGACATAAGTAATGATTTAAAAAATGTATTAGTTTCAAAATCAAATATCTTTGTAATGCCATCCATAATTCATAAAAAATCGGTTGAGGGTTTTGGTATAGCTTATGTAGAAGCAGCACAATACGGTATTCCATCGATTGGTGGTAAAGATGGTGGAGCTGCAGATGCAATTGATCACGAAAAAACTGGTTTAATATGTGATGGTAACAGTCTTGATGAAGTTTATTCTTCAATTAATTCAATGTTGGAAAATAAAAAATATTTAAACCTTGGGAAAAATGCAAAAGAATTTGTAAAAAAATTTCAATGGTCAAAAATAATTGAAGAATATAAAAAAATTCTAAATTAATTTTTTTTTGAAAAAGTTTTGTAAAGATGCCAAAGAACAATAAGCACTGTTGTTACTAAAATACAAGCTGTTAAAGCTCTATCCCATAAAAAATCCCATGAACCATTACTTAACAACAAAGACCTTCTAAGGTTTTCTTCCATTAATCCACCTAGAACAAAAGCTAAAATAAGAGGTGGCATTGGAAAATCATATAACCTTAAAAAAGTCGCTACTACAGCAATCCCAATCATTAAATAAATATCAAAATTATTAAATGACATTACGTAAATCCCAGTAACAGAGAAAAATAAAATTAAAGGAATTAAATAATTTTTAGGAACAGCAAGAATTCTAGCAATATATGGAATGAGTGGCAAATTTAATATCAATAAGATTACCATACCAATGTACATGGACATAATTATTGACCAAAAAATTTCTGGATTAGTCATATAAAGTCTAGGACCTGGCTGAACACCAAAGCCTAAAAGAGCCCCTAGCATTACAGCTGTAGTTCCGCTCCCAGGAATTCCTAAAGTAAGCATAGGAACAAAAGAACCTGAGCAAGCAGCGTTGTTTGCAGTTTCTGGTGCCGACAAACCATTTACACTGCCTTTACCAAATTTTTCTTTTTCCTGATCACTAACTACGTTTCGTTCCATTCCGTAAGCTAAAAAAGATGCAATTGTTGCGCCAGCTCCAGGTAAAACACCAATTAAAAAACCAATTACTGATGATCTTGGAATTGTTTTATACATTTTAGTTCGTTCCTCTTTATTAATCTTAATTGAGCCTAATTCAGTTAATGAAACTTGTTTGGCAGCACTAGTTGGATCATTTCTTTTTAAAATAATTGTTAAAGCTTCACTCATTGCAAAAGTTGCCATCACAACTAGTACAAAACTAATTCCATCAGTTAAGTTCATATTATTAAATGTAAATCTTGTAATATCAGACAAACTATCTTGGCCAACAGATGCTAACATCAATCCAAGTACTACCATCATCATTGCTTTTAAAAATTGTCCTTTAGAAGAAAAAGCAGCAATCGCTGTTAAACCTAAAATCATTAAAGCAAAGTAATCTGGTGATCTAAAAGATAAACTTACTTTTGATAAACTTGGCGCCATAAATAATAAATAAATTGCAGATAATGTTCCGCCGGCAAATGAACTCCATGCAGCAATGGCTAAAGCCTTACCCGCTTTACCTTGTTGTGCCATAGGATAACCATCAAATGAAGTTGCAACTGTTCCAGGAACACCGGGTGCATTTAACAATATAGAAGAAGTAGAACCACCAAATACTGCTCCATAATAAACACCAGCCATCAAAATTAATCCTGTTGCAGGATCGAAACCATAGGTAATTGGTATCATCAATGCTATAGCTGTCATTGGCCCAAGACCAGGAAGCATTCCAATGATTGTTCCAAAAAAACAACCAACCATAACCATTAATATGTTCTGAAAAGTAAGTGCTGTTGTTAATCCAATTAATATTCCTTCAATCATCCCATAACTCCTATTGATTGCAAGAATGGATCCCTCAAATATATATCAAGAATACCGTGTAGGAGATACATAAAGGCAGCAACAAATGGAAAGGATAATAAAAACATTAAAATCCATCTTCGTTCTCCTAAAAAATAATATGACGCAAATAAAAATAAAGACGTAGTTAAAAAATATCCAACTTTTAAAATTGTAGCTCCATAAATAATTGCAATCAGTATAAGTATACCTGTTTTTTTATACTCTAAGCTTTTATGTTCTACTTTAATTGTATTTGGATCTGGTAAAATAAGTTTTAATCCAGAAAAAAATAATCCCGCATAACCTAAATAAATTGGAAATGTTCGTGCATTAAATGGTGCATTTTCATCAAAAGCAAATACTTGAATTTGGTAAGCAGTATATAAATAAAATGCTGAAAAAATAAAAAAGAGCAGTGATATAATTTTTGTAGTATTTATATTCACTGCTCTAATTTCAAATAATCCTAAGGATTATATCACTCCTAGTTTTTTCATAAGAGCTGTCATTTCTTGAGTTTGTTTTTCTAAGAAAGAAACAAACTTTCCTTCTGGATTATATATATTAACCCAAGCATTTCTCGCTCTGACAGTTTCCCATTCAGGAGTTTTTTGTACATCGCCAAGCATTTTTGCAATAGCTGATCTATCAGCATTGCTCATACCTGGAGGGCCAAAGAAACCTCTCCAGTTAACGAATTGTACATCGTATCCTTGTTCTTTAAGAGTTGGTGCATCTGGTGCATCAGAAACTCTTGAAGGAGCAGTAATACCAATAATTCTCACTTGGTCTCTTGCACCCATCAATTCACCTAGACCAGTTGAAATGATTTGAGTTTCTCCAGATAAAAGTCCAGCCAAAGCTTTTCCACCAGCATCATAAGGAATGTATTGAACAGCATTCGGATCTGCACCTGCAGCTTGGAAAGCTAAAGCACCAATTAAATGGTCCATACTTCCTCTTACTGATCCTCCAGCCATTTTAACTGAATTTGGATCTTTTTTATATGCATCAACTACATCTTTAAAATTTTTAAAAGATGAACTTTTTGCAACTGCGATAGCACCGTAGTCACCAATTACACCAGCGATTGGCACAACATCTTTATAAGATAAAGTTCCACTTCCTTTTACATAACCTTTGTGTCTAGTAATTGATCTTAATACTAATGGTGTTGATTGAACTAAAACTGTATTAGCAGGTTTAGTATTGATCATGTAAGCTAAAGCTTTACCACCACCACCACCTGACATATTTTCAAATGATGCACTACTTAACATTCCAGCTTTTGTTAAAGCTTCTCCAGTACCTCTAGCAGTTCCATCCCAACCACCACCAGCACCACCACCAATTACAAAGTGCAATTTGTCAATTGCTACTGAGCTTGTAGTTGTTGCTGAGAATAATAGGATTGCTGAGAATAATACTGAAACTATTTTTTTTAAGTTTTTCATTATTTATTCCTCTCTAATTTAAAAATATAAGTAAATTATAGTCTTAATCTTTATTCAACCTCTAATTAAGTAACACAACTTTTAATTGAAAATATTTACTCAAAAAAAATATGAATAAAACTTAGAATTTTATTAATTTAAAAAATTTAATTTTCACTTTATTGATTAATACATTTTTTCATATCTTTTACATAGTAGATGATAAAAGCTTAAAGAATGATTAAACATCAAATCAAATCTTATCTTGAAAATGTAAAACAAATATTTTCAATTAAATTTATTTCTGTTCTTACAATTTCTTTTCCTAGCGCAATCATTGCTCAATATTTTAATATTCCACTAGCTTGGTTTTTAGGACCTATGATTATAACATCAATTGCTGCTTTATCAGGTCTAAAAATCATTATGCCTAAAATTGTATTAAGTTTTATCCTGATAATTTTAGGTTTACATATTGGAAATTACATAGACCAAAATCTATTTAATCAAATGCTTGATTGGATTTGGACTTCATTAATTATGTTAATATACATAATAATTTGTATTTTAGTTGTCGCTAAATACCTCCAAAAATTTGCAAATTATGGAGAAAAAGCCTCAATATTTTCAGCAGCACCTGGTGCACTGGGTCCTTTATTGATTTTAGCAGAAAATGAAAAAACAGATTTATCTCAGGTTGCAACTTCTCACTTAATTAGATTAATAATCATAATAACTGTTATTCCATTTATTATAGTTAATAGTACTGACAACAATCTTGTATTAAATGACGAATTCAATTATTTCGCTCAAAATCATTTAAATTTAATTTTACTTATTATTGCATCTTTGTTTTTTATTTTTGTTTTTGATAAAATTAGAATTCCTGCAGCTTTACTATCTGGAACATTATTTGCGAGTGGATTGTTGCAAATTACTGATATAGCCTCATATAAATTACCAGATGAAACAGTAAATTTTTGCCTACTAATTCTTGGCTCTTCAGTTGGTTGTAGGTTTGCTGAAAAAACTGTTAAAGAGATAGCTAATAATTCTCTTCATAGTATTGTGGCTACTACTATTTTGGTAGTATTAGGTTTGGTTGCAGCCTATGTTGCAACATTTTTTGTTGAGACAAATATTTTAACTCTAATTTTATCTTTTAGTCCTGGTGGAATTTATGAAGTTGCAGTTATAGCAATTGCTTTTGATTTAGACCCAGACTTTGTTGCTTTTCACCATATTATAAGATTGCTTTTCATACTTTTCACTGTTCCTATATTTTTAAGAGTTATTGAAAAAATTAAGAAATAATCTCAGAAAGTCTCACAAAAACTTTTTCTGCTGAAAGTTTAGTTAATTCAGGAGCTTGTATTGTTTTAAAATTTTCTCTTTCGATACTTACTTTAAAAGGTGTTGTGTGAGATCCAAATAAAGCAATCCCTTTTGAACCTAAATGTGCTGTCATATGTGCCGGTCCAGTATCGTTAGCAACAACAAATGAGCTATCTTTAATTAATGTTGCTAACTGAGAGATATCTAAGGCTTTGCCATTATCTAAAACACAAAGTGCATTAATATTTGATGCTTCTTTAATTTCACTTGGTCCAGGTGCAATTACTACTTTAAATTTGTTTTCTGATTTTTCATTAATCATGGAAATTAAATCATTATAATAAGGCCATTTCTTTGAAGTTAAATGAGGAGAACAAAAAGGAAAAAGAAGAATATATTTATCTAATTGATAATAATTTTTTATTTGAGTTATATCTGTTGTACTCCAAGAAAAATCAGGGTTTAAAGTATGATTTGTATTTATGCCTGAACTTTTTAATTGATGATCAAATCTAGACAAAACAGAATCTTTATCAAAATCTTGTTTTGTAGTTCCCTCAGTTAATGTTGTATCAGTAGATGACCAAGTATCTTTACTTGCTTTTGGAAATAAAATTTTTTTATAAAAGGCTGTTCTACTTGAATTCTGAAGATCGTACACTTTAGAAAATTTATATTTTTTAATGTTTTTCATTAATGAATATAAATAAATTAGATTTAGTCTTGATAGTCGATTGTCTAAAATAACATTAGAAATATGTGGATTTTTTTTAAATAAATTAAAGTATGGTTTAGTTGTAAGCAAATGAATTTCGTCTTCTTTATGATTCTCAGAAATATCTTGAATAGCCCCACATGCTTGAGCTATATCTCCCAAAGACCCATGTTTGATAATTAAAATATTAGACATATTTTAAACAATTTAACATAGTATAAGATTTAATGAATAAAATTATAGTAGAAGTTTCAGTAGGTGAGCTTTTAGACAAAATTTCAATCTTAGAAATTAAAAAAGAAAAAATTAAAGATCCTGAAAAACTAAAATTTATATCCAATGAACATTCGATTTTAAAAGAGCAGTTAGAAAAAAATGTTAAATCTGATGAGAAACTGGAAAAACTATTTCAAGATTTAAAAGAAATTAATTCCAATTTGTGGGTTATAGAAGACAATAAAAGAGACTGCGAAAAAAACAAAGACTTTGGTGAAAAATTTATTAAATTATCAAGAGATGTTCATTTTTTAAATGATGACCGAGCAAAAATTAAATTAGAAATGAATAATCACACTGGATCAAGCATTAAAGAAATTAAAGAATATACTAGTTACTAAAAACTTTAGGAAACCAATCATCTCTCATCAAATCTCCCGTTTTTAAATTAATTCCATTAAATGGAGGTGAAGTTGGCCCTCCTCTATCAATATATTTTACATCATCTCCTATAAATCGCATCGAAAACGCTCTTCGTGATTTAGAAGAATTGTTTCCTGTTGAACCATGTACAGTTTTAAAATTAAATAAAACAGCATCCCCTAAACTTAGTTTTGGGATTAAAATATTTTTTTCAAATTCTTTTGATGGAGGTAAATCCATAAAAGCACTATCATCGTCATACCAAGATTGGTTATTTGACCATTTTGTCGGTCTAATTAATTTAGACCATTTGTGAGAACCTAAAATTAATTTAAGATTATTTTTATGATCAACCTCATCTAATGGAATCCAAAAACTTCCAGTATTGTTACCATCAACACAATAATAAGGCATATCTTGATGCCAAGGTGTTTCTTTGTGAGTACCTGGATCTTTTATAAAAATATGTTCATGAAAAATTTGAGTATATTTAGAATTAGTTGCTTCTGCAACTATTTGAGCTCCAGATGAATTATATAAACAATCCTTAAATTCTTTTATCCTCTCCCAATTACAATAATCCTCAAAAAATCTTCCATTATCATCAGTTACATTTTCTCTTCCATGCTTACTTGGACTATCTAAAACTTTTTGAAATCCCTTTTTAAGTGGCTCAATCCAATCTTTAAATGCATCTTTAATTATTATTACACCATCATTTTGATAATCATTAATTTGTTTCTCTGATAAAAACATTTTATTGTTGAAAGCTGTACTTTTTCTCTAAATATTTAATCACATTATGAATGATAAAAGTCATAAACAAATAAATTCCACCAGCAACAATGAATACTTCAATTGGTTTAAAAGTTGTTGAAATTATATATTTAGCAACACCTGTTAAATCCATCAAGGTTACCGTACTTGCTAAAGAAGTTCCTTTCATCATCAATATTATTTCATTTCCATATGCGGGAAGTGATTGTCTAATAGCGATTGGAATTTGAATTTTATAAAAAATGATTTTGTTTGATATTCCCAAGCTTTTTCCTGCTTCAATAATACCTGGTTTTATTGTTTGAAATGCTGATCTTAAAATTTCGGAAGTATATGCTCCGGTATTTAAAGTAAATGCTATTATTGCACACCAATAAGGTTCTTTTAAAATTACCCATAGAAATGTTGTTCTTAAATATTCGATTTGTCCTAATCCAAAATAAATTATGAAAATCTGGACCAATAATGGTGTTCCTCTAAAAATATATGAATAGCCATAAGCAAATTTATTAATAAGTATATTTTTATTTAATCTTAAAATTGCAAAGAAAAGACCTAGGAATAATCCAAAAAATAGTGATGCAGATAATAATTTTAAAGTTACTATTGTTGCTCCTAATAGTTTAGGTAAACTGGTGATCATTAAATCAAAATCCATTAATATCCCCTGCTATATTTAACTTCTAGCTTATTAATTAATTTCATACTCACGTAAGTTAGCAACAGATATAAAACAGCCGCAAATGAATAGAAGAATAATGGATCTCTTGTAGATCCTGCCGCAATATAAGACTGTCTCATTATTTCAACCAATCCTGTTACTGAAATAAGAGAAGTGTCTTTTAAAGTTATTTGCCAAACATTACTTAAGTTTGGAATAGCAAGTCTTAACATTTGAGGTAATATTATTTTATAAAATTGCCCAAACTTATTTATTCCAAGAACCTTTGCAGCTTCAAATTGACCTTTGTCGATTGATTGAATTGCTCCTCGAAATACTTCTGTTGAGTAAGCTCCAGAAATAATACCAATAGCCATTGATCCTGTAATAAAAGCATTTATTTCTATGTATTCATAATAACCAAATATTGAAGCCACATACATGATGGCTCCACTGCCACCAAAAAAGAAAAGGTATATTACTAATAATTCAGGTACTCCACGAATAACTGTGGTATAAAAATTACCAACTAGATTTAAAGTTTTGTATTTTGAAAGTTTTAAAGGCGTAAAAATTAATGCAAAAAAGAAACCAACTAACATTGCTGTAATTGATACAGCGATTGTCATCAAGGTTGCGTAAAATAATTCATCACCCCAACCTGTTTTACCAAATGCAAGAAGTTCCATATAGATTGGCGACTATATATTATAGTCGCCATATCTGAAATGAATTACATAGAAGCGTCAAAACCAAAGTGCTTAATAGCAAGTTTGCTTATAATTCCTTGTTTTCTAGCTTTGTTAATTGCTTTGTTAAAGTCTTTTAAGATTTTGGCATCTCTTTTTCCAATCGCACTATCGCTAGCTTGTCTGATACCAACACCTACACCATTACCAAATGCACCACCTGAAAAAGTTGGTCCAACTAATACAACTGGTTTACCTGATTTGTCTGCATAATCTGTAAATGCTACTGCTGCAGCTAAAGCAACATCACATCTTCCAGAAGTTAGATCTAAGTTAACTTCATCTTGAGTTTTATAAGTTCTAACATTCACACTTCCTACATCACCAGACTCTAAAAAGTTTTGGTGAATTGTTCCTGTTTGAGTACAAACAGTTTTACCAGCAAGTGCTCCTGTAAGTGTTTTAAGAGCTTTTTTAACATCAGATCCACCCAATGATAAATTAATACCTTCTGGTGTATCCATGCCCTCTAAGCTTGAACCTTTCATTACCGCAAGAGAAGCTACTTCATCAGCATAACCTTGTGAAAACGTAATTGTTTTTTGTCTTTCAGCAGTAATTGACATTCCAGCCATTATTGCATCAAACTTTCTCATAACTAGAGCTGGTATCATACCGTCCCAGTCTTGTTCAACAATTGTACATTCATACTTCATAATTGTACAAAGTTCCTGAGCGAGCTCAACTTCAAAACCTATTAGATTACCTGATGCATCTTTTGAATTCCATGGAGGGTAAGCGCCTTCAGTTCCAATTTTTATTTTTTCAGCAGAAACATTTCCGATGATAAATAAAGAAGCAAGAACTGTTAAAATAGTTTTTTTGAATATATTCATTGTTTTCTCCTTTAATTTAAGAAGAATTATTTCACAATTTTTAATAAGAAAAAAGAAAAATTAATGATTAATTGATGAAGAAAAATTCCAAGAGCAATCAAAGCTTGGTATGTAAACTCTTGATAATTTTGCATTCCCAAAATTTTGATTAAAAACATTTAACCAATTTTCAACCTGCTGTGGTTTTTTATCCTGACTCCCTACTTGAGCTGTAATAACTCCCTTCGGTTTTAAAATTCTGACTAATGAATCCATATTTTTTGCAGCTAAATCTATACAAAATTGATCATCATTTAAATCAACAAAAATATGATCATAAGTATCATCACCAACTGATTTAATACTTTCGAAAGCATCACCCCATACACATTTCACTGAATTTTTTTCTGTTGCTTTTTTTCCAATATCTCCAAGATGTTTATTGCAAACATCTACAACTTCAGGATCAAGCTCATACCAATCGATAAAGTTAAAATTTTTTGAGATACATTCTCTTGCAACTCCTCCATCTCCACCACCAATAATTGCAGCTCTTTCGTTATCTTTGTTTAAATTTAAACCAGAACCAACGAAAGTAGAGCTATATAAATGTTCGTCAGTAGCTGCAACTTGTATCTCGCCATCTATAAATAAAGACTTACCAAATTGTTCTAAATCTAAAATCTCAATATGTTGACCTACTTTAGATTTAAAATCTTCTAAAACATCATTTACTACATATGATTTTTGTAAGCCCGGCGAACTGTAAATATCATGATAAAGAGATTTTGTGTCTCTATTAAATTCTTTTTTAACTATTCTTTTATGTTCAAATTCTTTTTTTATTATATCAATTGCAACTGATGGGCTTACTTTGCCACAAGTAAAAAAATCAAAGCTAATAATTCCTTTTTCTGGAAATGTATGAAAGCTAATGTGACTTTCAGCTAATAATGCTAAAATTGTAAAACCTTGGGGTTCAAATTTATATTTTGAAATATTTAAAATTGTTACTTTTGCAGTTTTTGCAATGTCATGAATTACTTTTTCAAATACAGATGGATCATACTCTTTAGTTGTTCCAATGATATCTAGAGTAATATGCTCACCAACTTTAGTCATATAACTAACTGCTTTTATAATTTTTAACTTTTTCTAAGATTTTTTTCATTTCAGCTAATGAAAGATTCTTAGGTTCACCCATCTTTAAAGCAATAATATATTGATGGCAAATATTTTCTACCTCTTGAGCAAGCTCGAAAGCTTTAGATAAATTTTCTCCAAATGCAACCTGTCCATGGTTCGCCATAAGACATGCCTTCCTATCTTTTAAAGCTTTAATCATATTCACTGAAAGTTCATGGGTACCAAAAGTTGCATATTCAGAGCATCTAATATCTTCACCACCTGCAAGGGCAATCATGTAATGAAATGGTGGGATAGTTTTCCCGTGAGTAGATACTGCTGTAGCATGAGGTGAATGAGCGTGGACTATTGCTTTTGCTTCCCATATGTTTTTATAAATATCTTGGTGAAAACGCCATTCTGATGATGGATTTTTTCCAGAATTAAACCAAGATAAGAAGTCTTTTTCCTCGGTTAAAGATAAAAAAATAATATCTTCTGGTTTTAAAGATTCATACTTCTTTCCAGATGGAGTTATAAAAAAACCCTCAATACCATCTTCAATTCCTCTAACAGAAATATTTCCTGATCTTAAAGGAGATAAATTAGTTGTATTCAGTTTAATTGAATACTCAATTACCTCTTCTCTTTCTTTTAAATTTTTCATTTAAATAATTTGCTTAATCCATCGAAAGAAGCTTCTGAAATCCCTCTTTCAGTTATTAATCCAGTTACATATTTTGCAGGCGTTACATCAAAAGCTAAATTCATAGCTTTACTTTTAGTTGGATATATCAAAACTTTCTTAATTTCATTGTTCTCATCTATACCTTGAATGTGAGATAATTCCTCTGAATTTCTTTCTTCAATAGGAATATCTTTAGAATCTTTGATGTCCCAATCAATTGTTGAGCTTGGAAGAGCCACATAAAAAGGAACGTTATTATCATGAGCAGCTAATGCTTTAAGATAAGTTCCAATTTTATTACAAACGTCTCCGTTGGATAAAGTCCTATCAGTACCTACAATACACATATCAACTTCACCCCTCTGCATTAAAATACCTCCT
>CACDTF010000016.1 GCA_902555665.1 uncultured Pelagibacteraceae bacterium | reverse complement strand
AAACAATATCATTAACCTTCATGGAATTAACAAAATCATAACAACATAAAGCATCATTTCTTGGATCTGGGTCGTTTTCAGATCTTTCATCTTTTAATTTTTCAAATATTTCTTGCTTTGATTTAAACTTTGATAAATCTCCTAGACTATCCCATCCTATAGCTATTAAATTATTATCTTTAAAATTATCCCACTGATTACTATTTATTCCACAAGCTATAACCCAATGATTTTTTTTAAGATTATTTTCTGAGGTGAAGTCTAAATTTTTAGCAACTACATCTTTATAAGCCTTAACCAAATCTAATAAGTCTTCAATAAATTGACCATTAAAATCATATCCAGCACTCATGTACTTATGAACACAAACACTTGGTTTATATGTTAATGCAACTCCACCTGTAGCTTTTAAATCGATTTCGTTATCTAATTTAAATTGTTTATCTTTTAAATATTTTACAATATCTCTTACTTTTTCAGCTTGTTCCAACAAAAATTCTTCTCCACCTTTTTTTCCATAATCTTTAAGTGGCTGAGTTGTCCCTTGAGCTATACAAAGATATAAACCTGACATATCTTTTTTAAATAATCCTACAATACCTATGCCCTTTTGTGCTGATGACTTAGTTCTTCTATCTCTAACAGCAAACCAAGGTACTTGTGTCCAATTCCCTTTACCAACACTCCAATGCGTTTCTAAATTATCATCACTGTTAACCATTTCTTTAATATGTTCATCAAGCTCTTTGAATAATGAATAGGATGTTTTTGATGAGTCGAATGGACCTTCATAATCTTTTTGATAATTTTCAAAAATATCTTTAAATACTGAAGAAATTGCTCTCATAATTTTATTTTTTTATCTCTCAAGGTACTAGTTAAGTACTAGTTTGACAAAAATAATTATTTAGAATTTTAAATAAAATAATCTTTTTCTTTTTAAAACTTATAGGATTTTAAAGGATTTGGACTATTAGAGACTACTATGGACTGACTAAAGAGTGAATCCCTCGGCTTTTAAGTCCTTTGTGTCTACCAATTTCACCACGAGGGCATTAATGAATTTCATGAGTGTTTATGCTAATATTTATAATTGAACAAGGGTAATAAGTAAAATTTTTTAATATTAAATTATTTTTGAAATAAATTTAATTACAGAAAAAAAACCCATTTTTGGTTTGATTGCTGATCCTTTTTGACTGATATCAGAATTATTTAAATAATACTTATATGCATCCAACATAAGCTCAGCAGTACTTTTGGTGGGTAAAAAGTTTAAATCTTTTTTAATTCTTGATATATCCAATACAATATTGCTAACAAGAATTTTATTATGATAATCTATAAAATTTATAAGACGCAAAAAAGATAATATCTTCAAAATAAGTAGACCTAAATTTTTATTAAAATGTCTTATTTTAGATTTTGAGCCAGTTTTATTAATAAGATATTCAAAAGTTTCTTTCATTGTTTCAACCTTTTCACACCCAATATTATAGACATACTTTCCTTTTAAATTTAATGATTTTTCAATTGCAATAAATAAATCATTTGCAGACACAAATTGTAGTTTATTAGAACCATCTCCTAAAATCCAAAGAGTACAATTATCTTTTAAAAACTCAAAAAGCACTCCAAGACGGTGTGCTCTAGATTTATCAACAATAATTGGACACCTAAAAATTGAAATATCTAATTCAGAGTCAGAGTCTAATAAAAGTGTCTCAACTTCAGATTTTGTTATTCCATAATAATTTTTACATGAAATTGGTTCAGACTCACTAATTAAATAATCATAATTTTTTTCATAAAGTGAAAATGTTGAGGTAAAAATTAAATTTTCAACATTATTTTTTATAGCTGATTTTTTTATATTATTAGATCCTTCTACGTTTGTTTTATATATTTTCTTTTTGTTATAAGTATCAAATATTTCAGATGCAAAATGAAAGATTATGTTTGGTTTTTCTTTGGTAATTATATCATCAATTTCTGTAAAATTTCCTATGTCAGCTTTATAAAAATTTGCATCACTTGAACTATACAAATCAACAAGTACTATTTCATAATTTTGGATAAAATATTCTTTAGCAAGATTGCCTAAAAAGCCATTAGATCCTGTTATTAATATTTTTTTTTTCATACTGAAACTAAACTATTTTTTTTTATATGTTTGACAAAGCAAATAATAAAAATTGTAAAAATTAGAAACATCCCAGATTGATAAAACATATCATTGTCAATCCAATGTCTAAATATTCTATGAAAATAAAAGTAATAAATAGTTAAATATAAACCATATTTAGATATATTAAATTTATAATTTTTAATTGTATATATAAGCAAAGGAAGCATTAAAACATAATCGTAATTTGAATGTGGCATAAAAACTAAAGGTAAAAAACAAATTACAGATAATTTTTCTAGTTTATTTTTTATATCTTTTATTTGATATAAAAAATAAATGTTTACAAGTAATACTATTCCTAATTGCAATATTTTATTTGTAACATTATTTTCCTTTAAAAAATAAATATTCATAATCGAATATAAGTCACCAGTTCTGATATAATTGCCTTGAAAATTCATTTTAAATGGATCAAAAAAACTTAATACAAAAGGACTATTTGTATAATAGCTATAAAACAACCAACCAAAAATAGTTATAAAAGTAGTTAATATTAACTTCTTAATTTTTTTTTCAACAAGTAAATGTAAAAATAATACATAACCTGTGCTATATTTTACATAGGAAATACCAGATGCAATCAAATTAAAGTTTTTATAATCATTTGATACTTTCAAAAAAGGAAGCATTAAAAAAAATAACATCATTAAACTGTTCTGACCTAAATTAAATGTCATCCTTGTAGGGTGGCAGGTTAAAAAAATTCCTATTATCAAATATGTAGAAATAGTAGATAAATTATTTGATCTGCAAAGAATGATTGGAATAAAAAAAACGAAAAAAATATTAAATATAATCCATATGATTTTTGCTTGTTCCCATTCAACAAGGGTTATGGGATATAAAAAAATAAATAAAAAATGTCCATATCTTCCGTGTTGACATCCTAAAAAAACGTCTCCTGTTCTCATCTGATATTCATAATGATTTATCTTATCCCAAAAAAGTTTAGATGGTTGCCACATTAAATCACAACTATTAGACAAACCTTTAGAGATTGTTTGTATAAAAAAACTTACAACAACAATTGATAGAAAAATAAATATTATTTTATTTCTTTTGCTTAATTTAAAAAAAAATTTCATTTCTTTACCAAAATTTTATGAAACTAGTGCTCTTTTTAAGTATTTGATATCAAGATTACAATCTTTATATCCTCTCTTAACTACATTGAAATATCTTTCTGTAGGATACATAAATGGAGTTTTTTTTACCATTGTGTAGGTCATTACTTTTTTTCCATAATAATAAAAATAATATTTTTTATAAAGAATTGGAAAATCCTCATATACATCTAATTTTTTTTCATCATTTTTTGAAATTTCAAATAAAGCTCCAGGAACAATAGAATTTTTTTTATGATCTATATCCGCAGCCCTATATTTGCTTCTAAAGGTTAGTCTAAAATCTTTTAAATTAATTTTTTTCAAAAAAATACTATCTTTACATCTACGTTTCATCTGAAAGTGATGAAGATTACTGCCATATGCAAAATACAACATTATCTATCCACTATCTCTATTTTTTTATCATTCACAAATTGTAAAACCTGATCATTACAATTATTAATTTTATTTTGATCTTCTGACCTTATTACTATTGAAACACCTAATTTACCTGCATGAAAAAATGGATAACTTCCTATCTCTACATCTTTGTTATCATTTTGAACTTTTGTTAAAGAATTAGCTATTTCACTTTCGACAGTTCTTAAGCTGATTGTAAGACTTTTAATAGGTTTACCCCCTACTATTCTGTTAGTTAAGCCGCCTAACATTGATTTTAAAATTGATGGTACACCTGGCAAAGAAAATACATTTTCAACATTAAATCCTGGGGCACCACTTGTAGGATTTAAAATCAATTTTGCATTCTCTGGCATCCAAGCCATTTTTTGTCTACCTTTATTAAATTCACCTGGTTTGTAATATGCCTCTAAAATTTTAAAAGCCTCCTCATGAACTTCATAATTTATTCCAAATGCTTTTGAGACTGATTGTGCAGTAATATCGTCATGGGTGGGTCCAATACCACCAGTTGTAAAAACATAGTCATATGTTGATCTAAGTAAATTTAAAGTATCAACAATAGTCTCCTCAACATCAGGAATTACCCTAACTTCTGAAACATTAACACCAATTGAATTTAGCCAAATTGCCAAAGTCTTGGTATTTGTGTCTTGAGTTCTACCAGATAAAATCTCATTACCAATAATTAAAATTGATGCATTAACTTTTACTTTTTTATCCATATGAAATATATAATTTAGTAATGGAATTTACCAAGTCTTTAATAAAAGGCAAACTAATCAAACGTTATAAAAGGTTTTTTACTGATGTTAAACTTGGTAAAGAAATTGTCACAGCTCATTGTCCCAATACAGGGTCAATGAAAGGTTTGTTAGATGAAGGAAATGAAGTTTATTTGCTTCCTAATAACGATCCAAAACGAAAGCTTAAATATGGATTGGAAATAATTAAATCTAGAAAAAATTTAGTTGGTGTGAATACTCACATGGCAAACAGAATAGTTGAGCACGGTTTAAAAAATAATTTAATTAATGAACTTAAAAATAATGACACCATAAAACCAGAGGTTTTTTTCAACAAAGAAACTAGATTTGATTTTTTAGTTGAGAAAAATATGAAAAAAACCTTTGTAGAAGTTAAAAATGTAACCTTATTTAGAACTAAAGAAACAGCTGAATTTCCTGACGCTGTAACATCGAGAGGAACTAAACATCTGATTACCCTTATTGATGCCACAAATAAAGGTTATAAAACTTATCTATTATTTTTAGTTCAAATTCAAAATATGAATAATTTTAAGATAGCTAAGGATATAGATGAAGAATATTACAAAAATTATTTAAGAGCTAAAAAGGCTGGTGTAAATTTTTTAGCTTATAGATGTGATATAAGTTCTAAAAAAATTTTTATAGATAAAAAATTAAAAATTATAGATGACTGATTATAAAGAGAAGTTTGAAAAAATGAGGGTTGCAGGTAATTTGGCTGCAAGAACTTTAGATATGTTATCTGAAAATATTAAGGAAGGCGTCTCAACCAATTATATTGATAAGTTGGGTTACGAATTTATAAATGACAATGGTGGCTACTCTGCCCCATTGTATTATAGAGGGTTCACGAAATCTTTATGTACATCTTTAAATCATGTTGTGTGTCATGGAATACCTTCTGATAGAATTTTACAAGAGGGTGATGCTGTAAATGTTGATGTGACAGCAATCGTTGATGAGCATTATGGTGATACAAGTAGAATGTTTTGCATAGGGAAAACTTCAGTAAAGTTAAATAATCTTATTGAAGCTACTTACGAATCTATGATGAGGGCAATTAGAATTTTAAAACCTGGAATAAAATTAGGAGATATTGGTCATGAAATTCAATCTTTTGTAGAAGAAAAAGGTTATTCAGTTGTTAGAGATTTTTGTGGTCACGGAATAAGTACTACATTTCATGAACCACCAAATATTCTTCATTACGGAAGAAAAAATACAGGAATGGAATTAAGACCTGGTATGACATTTACTATAGAGCCCATGATAAATGCAGGCAAATACGATGTTAAAATGTTGAATGATGGGTGGACAGCTGTTACAAAAGATAAATCTTTATCTGCACAATTTGAACATACATTAGGAATTACTGAAAATGGTTATGAAATCTTTACAGAATCTGCTAAAGGTTATTCAAAGCCTCCATACTTATAATTAATGATAAAAAGATACTCGCGAAAAGAACTAACTGATATTTGGTCAGAAGAAAATAAATATAAAATCTGGTTAGATGTAGAAATTGCCGCTGCAGGGGCAATGGAAAAACTTGGTAAAATTCCAAGGGGTGTTGCTTCGGTCGTAAGAAAAAAAGCTAGAATTAATGTAAGTAGAATTCATAAAATAGAATCCGAGGTAAAACATGATGTAATAGCGTTTCTTACATCTGTTACTGAAAAAGCTGGAATTAAAGCACGGTACCTACATCAAGGGATGACATCATCTGATGTTTTGGATACCAGTTTTAATATTCAATTAGTCCAATCAGGCAAAATTATTTTAAAGGATATAGATCAAATTTTGAAAGTTTTAAAAAAGCAAGCCAAAAAGTATAAATTCACACCGTGCATGGGAAGGAGCCATGGTATCCACGCAGAACCAATTACTTTTGGTTTAAAACTAGCCTCGTATTATGAGGAATTTAAAAGGAATAGAAAAAGACTAAAAGATGCAATTGATGAAGTCTCAACTTGTGCAATATCTGGTGCTGTTGGAACATTTGCTAACATTCATCCAAATGTTGAAAAACATGTGGCAAAAAAATTAGGTTTGAAAGTTGAACCAATTTCTACACAAGTAATTCCAAGAGACAGACATGCATTTTATTTTTCTGTTTTAGGAATTATTGCGGGATCCATTGAAAGAGTTGCAGTTGAAATAAGACACTTACAAAGAACCGAGGTTTACGAACTACAAGAATACTTCTCTAAAAATCAAAAGGGATCCTCAGCAATGCCACATAAAAAAAATCCAATCTTGAGTGAAAACTTAACAGGCTTAGCAAGGATGATCAGAAGTGCAGTTGTGCCAGCACTTGAAAATATAGCGCTTTGGCATGAAAGAGATATCTCTCACTCAAGTGTTGAAAGAAATATTGGACCAGATGCTAATATAACAACTGATTTTGCACTGGTTAGGCTTACAAATATTTTAGATAACATGATTGTTTATCCTACAAAAATGATTGAAAACTTAAATTTTACAAAAGGTTTAATTTTTTCTCAAGAAGTTATGCTGGAGTTAACTAAAACAGGATTGAGCAGAGAAAAATCATACAAATTGGTACAATCTTATGCGAAAAAATGTTTTGCAGAAAATTTAAATTTAATTGACGTCATTTCATCTGATAAATTTATAATGAGTAAAATTTCACTAAAAAAACTAAAGTCTATATTTAATTATTCTAAACACTTTAAAAATGTAAATTTTATATTTAGAAGAGTTTTTAAATAATGAAAAAAGGTAAAAAATTATACGAAGGAAAAGCTAAAATTATTTATGCAACAAATGATAAAAATTTAGTTATCCAATATTTTAAAGATGATGCAACAGCATTCAATAATCAAAAAAAAACTACTATTGAAGGCAAAGGTGTTCTAAATAATAGAATATCCGAACACATACTCTCTAACCTCTCTCAAATAGGAATTAAAAATCATTTAGTTAAAAGATTAAATATGCGTGAGCAAATTATAAAGCTTGTAGAGATAATTCCGATAGAATTTATTGTGAGAAATGTTGCAACAGGCTCAATTACTAAAAGATTGGGTATTGAGGATGGTACTGTTTTGAAAGAGCCTCTAATTGAATACTGCTTAAAGGATGACAAACTTGGAGATCCACTGATATCTGAAGAGCATATTTTAGCATTTGATTGGGCCTCAAAAATAGAAATAGATAAAGTTAAAAAAATGATTTTTAGAATTAACGATTTTATGATTGGAATGTTTCGAGGTGTTGGAATTAAACTTATCGATTTTAAATTAGAATTTGGAAGAATAAAAATAGATGGAAAAAATGAAGTGATTTTAGCAGATGAAATTAGTCCTGATACATGCAGATTGTGGGACAGTATTACAGAAAAAAAATTAGACAAAGATCGATTTAGAAAAGATTTAGGTGATTTAATCCCGGCCTATACCGAGGTTGCTAAAAGATTAGGTATACTCCATGAACAATCTAATGTTTCAGCAGTAAATGTAACTAAATTATCTTCAGTTAAAAGAAAGAAAAAATGAAAATTTCTGTAATCATCACCCTAAAAAAGGATGTACTTGATCCACAAGGAAAAGTTATTCATCAAACTCTAGATGGAATGGGTTTTCAGGATATTAATGAAGTTAGACAAGGGAAATATTTTGAAATAGACACTAAAGAAACTGATAACGACAAAGCAAAAGCAAAAGTTGAAGAAATGTGTAAAAAACTTTTGGCAAATCTTGTAATTGAAAATTATAAAATTATTGATCCAAAGTAATTAATGAAATCATCAGTTATTACTTTTCCAGGTTCAAATTGTGACAGAGACATAGATGTTGCTCTAAAAAAATTTGGATTTAAAAATAAAATGGTTTGGCATACTGATGCTGAATTACCAAAAAGTGATTTGGTTGTATTGCCAGGTGGTTTTTCATATGGGGACTACTTAAGATGTGGAAGTATGGCATCAAAATCAAAAATAATGCAGTCAGTAATTAATTTTGCAAATTCAGGAGGTATGGTTATGGGTATCTGTAATGGATTTCAAATATTGGTAGAAACTGGTTTAGTTCCAGGTGTTTTGCTTAGAAACAAATATTTAGAATTTATTTGTAAAAATGTTTTTGTAAAAGTTAATGATAAAAAAAATAAATATTTTAAAAATGTTGATAACGAAGTTTTAGAATTTCATATAGCTCATAATGAAGGAAATTATTTTTGTACCAATGATCAATTAAAAGAAATTGAAGATAATAATCAAATAGCTATTAACTATTGTGATGAAAATGGAAAAATAGAAGATCAATTTAATCCTAATGGATCCTTAAAAAATATTGCAGGTATATTTAATAAAGAAAAAAATGTTCTAGGAATGATGCCCCACCCCGAAAGAATGATTGATAAATCTTTATCAGGCGAGGATGGATCATTATTTTTTAAAAACTTAATTAACAACTTAAAATGATTGTAAACGAACAAGTAGCAGTTGATCACGGTTTAAAGAAAGATGAATACGCTAAAATTTGTGAACTATTAAAGAGAACTCCTAATATCACAGAACTAGGTATTTTTTCTGCAATGTGGAATGAACATTGTTCTTATAAATCATCAAGATTACATCTAAAAAAACTACCTACTAAAGGAAAGAAAGTTATTCAAGGTCCTGGAGAAAACGCTGGTGTTATCGATATTGAGGATAATGATGCGATAGTTTTTAAAATAGAAAGTCACAATCACCCTTCATTTATTGAACCATATCAAGGTGCTGCTACCGGTGTTGGAGGAATAATGAGAGATGTATTTACAATGGGCGCAAGACCAATAGCTAACTTAAACTCCATTCATTTTGGATCACCACAAAATAAAAAAACAAAAAATTTATTAAGAGGTGTTGTCCATGGCATAGGCGGTTATGGAAACTGCATGGGTGTTCCAACAATCGCTGGCCAAACAAGCTTTGATAGCTCTTATAACGGAAATATTTTGGTTAACGCTATGACATTGGGATTAGTCAAAAAAGATAAGATTTTTTATTCTAAAGCTGCTGGTTTAAATAAACCTGTCATTTATGTGGGGTCTAAAACAGGAAGAGATGGAATTCATGGGGCAAGTATGGCTTCAGCTAGTTTTGATGAAAAAATTGAGGAAAAAAAGCCAACAGTTCAAGTTGGAGATCCATTTACTGAAAAACTTTTACTAGAAGCTTGTCTAGAGTTAATGGCAGGAGACTCAATTATAGCAATTCAAGATATGGGTGCTGCAGGATTAACTTCTTCAAGTATTGAAATGGCTTCAAAAGGAAATCTCGGAATTGAAATCAATTTAAACAAAGTGCCATGCAGAGAAACCAAAATGACACCATACGAAATTATGCTCTCTGAGAGCCAAGAAAGAATGTTGATTGTTTTAGAAAACGGTAAAGAAAAAGAGGCAAAAAAAATATTTGATAAATGGAATTTAGATTTTGCGGTAATTGGAAAAACGACTAAGTCAAAAAAAATAGAGCTTTATTTTGATGAAGAAAAAGTTGCAGATATACCTGTTAATACATTGGTTGAAAACTCTCCTATGTATGATCGAAAATGGAAAAAAGCAAAGTTACCTAAAAAAAATAAAATTAAAAAAGAAGATATTAAACATTTGAAAATTATTGATATTTTAAAAAAAATTTTAGCCAATCCAAATATATGTAGCAAAGAATGGATTTGGCAGCAGTATGACCATACAGTCATGGGAGATACAATACAAAAACCTGGCGGGGATGCTGGTGTTGTAAGAGTTCATGGTACAGATAAGGCTGTTGCCGCTTCAGTAGATTCTTCTGCAGTTTATTGTTGGGCTCACCCTTTAACTGGTGGAAAGCAAGTAGTTTGTGAAAGTTTTAGGAATCTTGTATCTGTTGGTGCAAAACCAATTGCCATCACGAATTGTTTAAATTTTGGAAGTCCTGAAAATGAAGAAAACATGGGTGAGTTTGTTGAATGTGTTGAAGGAATTAGCGAAGCAAGCGATTACTTAAAATTCCCAGTAGTTTCTGGAAATGTATCTTTCTACAACCAAACAAAAGAGGAAGGTATAAAACCTACTCCTGCAATTGGTGGAGTTGGGTTGATCAAGGATTATAAGAATATGATCACTATGGAGTTTAAAGAAGTTGATAATTTAGTTTTAGTGATTGGAAAAACCGAAGGTCATATTGATCAAAGTTTATTTGCAAGAAATATTTTAGATGAAAAAAATGGACCTCCACCCGAGGTAAATCTATTTAATGAAAAAAATAATGGAGAAACATTGCTCAAATTGATTGATAATAAATTAATAAAAAGTGCGCATGACGTTTCTTTAGGAGGTATAATTACTGCGGTATCAAAAATGTGTATTAAAGGAAAAAAAGGAATAAATATTAAAAAACCCAAATATCTAATTAATGAAATAGAATACTTTTTTGCTGAAGATCAAGGTAGATATATTATAGAAATAAACAAAAAAGATTTTAAAAAAGTAGCTGATATATTGAATAAAAATGCAGTCCATTTCGATGAACTTGGTACAATTAATGAAAATGAACTATATATTAATAATAAGACAAAAGTTACAATTGACGAATTATCAACTTGTAATAATAGTTGGCTTACAAACTATATGAGTAAATAATGGCGATGGATTTAAAAGAAATTGAGAATTTTATAAAAGAGGCAATGCCAGATGCAATTGTTGAAATACAAGATTTAGCAGGTGATGGAAATCATTATTCAGCTACTGTTACCTCATCTCAATTTTCTGGAAAAAGTAAAATTGAGCAACATAAAATGGTTTACAACTCATTAAAAGGTAGAATGGGCAATGAACTTCATGCATTAGCAATTAAAACAAAGGAGAATTAAATGGATCAACAAACAAATGATTTAATAAAAAATGAAATTGAAAATAACGAAGTATGTTTATTTATGAAAGGCACACCTGACGCTCCACAATGTGGATTTTCAATGGCAACTTCAAATATTTTAAAAATCCTAGAAGTAAATTTTAAAGGTATAAATGTTTTAGAAAATCAAAATTTAAGAGAAGGTATTAAAATTTTTAGTGACTGGCCAACAATCCCACAACTTTATATTAAAAATGAATTTATTGGTGGATGCGATATTGTTAAAGAAATGTATGAAAGTGGTGAATTGGCAAAACTTTTTGAAAGCAAAAATATAAATTTTAAGGCTAAAAGCTAATTATCTAGAATAATATTCAATCACCAGATTAGGCTCCATAACAATTGGATATGGAACTTCTTCAAACTTTGGAACTCTAACAAACTTTAATTTTTTGTTTTTTTCATCCATTTGAATATATTCTGGAGTTTCTCTCTCTTTATTTGCAAGAGCAATATCGATTATTGCAAGTTGTTTTGATTTATCTCTTATTTCAATTGAATCTTCTTCTCTAACTAAATAGCTTCCAATATTCACTTTTTTACCATTTACTTTTACATGGCCATGGTTAATTAATTGTCTAGCTGAAAAAATTGTTGTTGCAAATTTTGCTCTGTAAATTACAGCATCTAATCTTCTTTCAAGAAGACCAATTAAATTTTCTCCAGTATCACCTTTAAGCATTACTGCTTTTTTGTAAATATTTCTAAATTGTCTCTCGTTAATGTTGCCATAATATGCTTTTAATTTTTGTTTAGCCTGAAGCTGTATTCCATAATCAGATGGCTTGGATGTTTTTGTTTGACCATGTTGTCCTGGTCCATAAGCTCTAGTATTAAAAGGACTTTTAGGTCTTCCCCAAAGGTTAACTTTTAATCTTCTGTCTACTTTATGTTTAGAGTTTAATCTTTTTGTCATTTAATAGTGGGCTTTATAAACTTACTCATCATTTTGTCAATCAACGTTTTTTACCTAAACTTGCAAATACCCCTGATAAAATACGTGTTTCTTTGGTTGATAATTCCATCCTATAAAAAATATTCCTCAAGTTTTCAAGCATTATCGGTTTCTTCTCTTTTGATTTAAAAAAATTAATCTCTTCAAGATTCTTTATACAAAGGTTTGCCATAGCAACTATTTCTTTTTTAGATGCTGATTTAACTTTATTTGATTTCTTAAAAGAAGATATTTTTGAATTAATTATGCTTGATAGATATTGAGCAATTATTATTAAGCTGTGAGATAAATTTAATGATTTAAAATCAGGATTAGTCGGAATTTGAAGAGTATAATTAGCATAGCTTATTTCATTATTTGATAAACCAGATGCTTCTGAGCCAAATAAAAACGCTATTTTCTTTTTATAATTTATTTTTTTTAAATCTTCTAATTGGATATGTTTAATATTTTTATTTCTAAATCGTGCTGATGTTGCAATTACAATATCAATATTTTTTAAAGGTTTTTCTAAATTTTCAAAATTTTTTGCCTTATTAATTATATTTTTTGCTCCTACGGAGGTTGCTAAAATTTTATCATTTGGAAATATTGGTTTAGGATCTACAACAATAAGTTTATTAAAATTAAAATTTTTCATACCCCTTGCGCATGCCCCAATATTTTCTGAGAGTTGAGGTTTGTGCAAAATGAAAGAAATATTGTTAACAGACATTAATCTATGCCATGATTTCTGTTATAACTAGAAATGGTTGATGGTTTAATATCATTTAAATATTTTGGATCTACTGTCCAAATAGAAACTTTTAATGGATAACATTTTGCTACATCGGATGAATGTTCAGATCCACAATCACCTCCTGGACAAGCAGAGAGAGCGCCTAGCAAATCTGTTTCAGCAAAAAACTCTAAATAATCACCAGGTCTTACAGGACTTGCTTTCATAAAATATTGTTTAGTATCATTGGTAAATCCAGTTAACATAAAAACATTTAAGACATCATGAACTATTTTTTCTGCATGATCTAATTGAATTTTTTTTTCTTTAACTAAAGCTCTTGTTAAGTTTGAATGGCAACAATAATGATAATCTTTATCACTCAAAAGTTTTGATGTATATGGATCGCATCTAGTACCAATTACATCATGAACTGATCCTCCATCTTTATCATAATCATACCAATCTAAAGTATCCCAAGTTATTGTTGCTAAAGATCTAAGATAGGGAAAACTACTAAACATTTTATCTCCAACAGAAAGATGAGTTCCGTAGAGTGCTCTTGTTTTTCCTGAGTAGAATTTTTCCTCTAAATTATTCAAATTAAATAAATTTAAATCACCTACTTGGGGTCCTTCTACACTTTCAATTCTAAAAAACTCACCAAATTTAACTTCAAAAGTTTTTGCATCCCTTGGAGAAATTATAACTTCCTCTTTTTTAACCAAGTGTTCTCGAGCGGAATGTAAAATACTTAAATTTTTTTCTTCAATATTGGTATTTGGGTAACAAACTATTGGTTTGGCTCCTATTCTATCTTTTAGATCAGATGGTTTTTCTGAAAATTTTTTAATTTTCATTCTTACGAACTTCCAGGAGCTTTATCCTTAAATAACTTATAATCTAAACTATCAATAAGAGCTTTGAAAGAAGCGTCAATAATATTTGGTGATACTCCAATAGTAAACCAGTTAACACCCTTCGAATCTGTACTTTCAATACTAACTCTTGTTACAGCTTCAGTACCAGTATTTAAAATTCTGACTTTATAATCAACCAGTCTTAAATCTTTTAAATATTCTGAATATTTAGCAAGCTTATTAACATTCTTTCGAATAGCATTATCCAACGCATTTACTGGTCCGTTTCCTTGCCCCTCACACAAAATTTTATCTCCATCTACTTCTAATTTAGCTTTTGCATATGAAACAATTTCTCCTGCATTATCTTTCTTTACTGAAACATCATATTCATTAATAGAAATATACCTTGGTATCTCCCCCATTAATCTTCGAGCTAACAACTCAAAGGATGCGTCAGCACCATCGTAACTATAACCAATAAATTCTCGATCTTTCACTTCATCTAAAAGTTTTTTAATCTTTGGATCGCTTTTCTCAACTTTAATTCCTATTGAATTCAATCTTGACATTATATTTGATTGACCTGATTGGTCTGAAACTACAATATTTCTAGAATTTCCAACTTCTTGAGGATTAATATGCTCATAGGTTTTGGGATCTTTTTGAACTGCTGAAACATGCATTCCACCCTTGTGAGAAAAAGCAGAAGCTCCAACATAAGGTAAATGTTTATTTGGTTTTCTATTTAATATCTCATCCAATAACCTTGAGCATTGAGTTAAGTTTTTTAAATTTTCTCTTTTAATACTTAATTCAAACTTGTTTGAAAAATCTTTCTTTAAAAAAAAAGAAGGAATTAATGACATCAAATTAGCATTTCCACATCTTTCACCCAAACCATTAATTGTGCCCTGAACTTGTCTAACACCTGCTTGAACTGCTGCAAGACTATTAGCTACTGCATTTTCGGTATCATTATGAGCATGTATTCCTAAATTTTTTCCTGGAATTTGCTGACTTACTTTAGATACAATTTCTGTTATCTCATGTGGAAGTGTACCGCCGTTAGTATCACATAATACAATCCATCTAGCACCATTATCAAAAGCAGCTTTTAAACATGACATTGCATATTCTGGATTAGCTTTATATCCATCAAAAAAATGTTCAGCATCAAACATGAACTCTTTTCCAGATTTAACAATATGTTTTGTACTTTCACTTATATTTATTAAATTTTCCTCATTACTTATCCCTAAAGCGACATCCACTTGAAAATCCCATGATTTTCCAAACAAGCAAACAGAAGTGCTTTTTGAATTAATTAATGAAGAGAGCATAGGGTCATTTTCTGCACTATGTTCAGATTTTTTAGTCATTCCAAATGCAGTTAATTTCGTTGTTTTAAAATTATGATCCTTATTGAAAAACTCAGTATCAGTTGGATTTGCACCTGGCCAACCTCCTTCAACATAATCCACACCCAATTTATCTAAAGCTGATGAGATTTTTTCCTTATCATCAATTGAAAAATCTACACCTTGTGTTTGTGCGCCATCACGGAGTGTTGTGTCAAATATATAAAGTTGTTCCTTGTTCATTTAAATTTCCAAGTCGTTTTACCATCTTTATCTTCGATTAAAACACCTTTATCTAAAAGCTCTTTTCTAATTTTATCAGCTTCTTCGTAATTTTTGTTCTTTCTAGACTTATTTCTTTCCTGAATTTTTTGTAAAATTTCTTTTTCAGAAATTAAAGCTTTACTAATTTTAAATCTAAGCCAGTCTTCTTTACTTTCGTTTAATAGTCCAACAAATTGACAAGCAGAGACAAATGAGGATTTATCTTCATCGTTACCTTTTTGAGCTTTGTCATATAATTGATGTAAATTAGCAATATATCCAGGAGTGTTTAAATCATCGTAAAGTGGCTGAAGAATTTCATCAGAAACTTTAGAATTATTTTCGATATCTAAATATGAATTGTACCATTTATTTATCGTGTTTTTACAGTCATCCAGAAGTTTATCATTCCAATCTAATGGTTGTTTATAATGGGCACTCAGTAGAGCTAATCTTAAAACTTGACCATTTATCTTGTTTCTAAAATCTTTTATTTTTAAAATATTTCCCTGAGACTTAGCCATCTTTTCATTAGACATGGTTATAAATGCATTATGCATCCAAAATTTTGCAAATATTTTTGTATCATTTGCACATCTTGATTGAGCTATTTCATTTTCATGATGAGGAAATAACAAATCTATACCACCTCCATGAACATCAAACTCATCTCCTAAAAATTTCTTTGACATTGCAGAGCACTCTAGATGCCACCCTGGCCTTCCTTTTCCCCATGGAGATTCCCATGAAGGTTCGTCATCCTCTGAAGGTTTCCATAAAACAAAATCTTCTGAATTTTTTTTATTTTCACTGACTTCTATTCTTGAACCAGCAATAAGTTCTTCTAATTTTTTATTTGATAGTTGACCATAATCGTTGAATTTTTTAACCTCAAAATAAACATGCTTACTATTTTCATAAGCAAATCCTTTTTTTATTAATTCAGAAATCATTTCAATCATTAAATCTATATTTTCAGTTGCTTTAGGTTGATGGGTTGGCTCTTCACAATTTAAGTAATGACAATCTTCACTAAAACTTTTAGTTACTTTGCTTGTTAATTCTGAAATTGAAATATTATTTTCTTTTGAAGATTTAATAATTTTATCATCTACATCTGTAATGTTTCGCACATAAGTAACTTTAGGATAGTTTTTTTTAAAAATTTTAAAAAGGATATCAAATATAACTATTGGTCTTGCGTTCCCAATATGAGGATCATCATAAACGGTTGGACCACACACATACATTCTAATGTTATTTTTATCTAGTGGGACAAACTTCTCTTTTTTATTTGTTAGATTATTTGTTAAAAAAATATCTTTACTCATTATTTTAGGAATATACTTAAAAAATAGATTTGTGAATCTATTTGATTAATTTGGGATTTTGCATACAGGAATTGGCTCCATTTTATGCAAATTTTGTTTTCTAATAGTTTCGTATTTAGCTCGATTAGCTGAATTAGGATTATCCATAGCTTCTTCTAATTCTTCATATTTTAGTCCAAGTTGACCTTCATCAGTTCTTCCATCGTCCCATAAACCATCAGTAGGGGCCGCATCTACAATTTCTTTTAAAATCCCAAGCTCTTTTCCAAGCTCCCAAACTTCAGTTTTATTACAATCGGCTATAGGAGATATATCTACACCACCGTCTCCGTATTTTGTATAAAACCCAACACCAAAATCTTCAACTTTATTTCCTGTTCCAACTACTATTCCTTTATTCGCTGCAGCAACTTGATAAAGCGTTGTCATTCTCAATCTAGCTCTAGAATTCGCCATTCCATGTTCATTATCAAAATTTGATAAACTGGAACTAAAAGCCAAAAATAATTCATCTAAATTTATAGTATGTGCCTCAACATTTTTAAAATTTTTAACTAACCACTCTTGATGCTTTAAACTTAAATCATGTTGATGTGATTTCTGTTTAATTGGCATTGACAAAACAATAGTCTTTAAACCAGTCATTGCGCTTAATGTACTAGAAACTGAAGAATCTATTCCTCCCGAAATTCCTATAACTAAGGATTCTGCCTTTGTTGGCATATTATTTACATAATCTTTAATCCAATTAGAGATAAAATTTACTTTTTTTGAAGCATTCATACTTTAAAATTATTAGATATTTAAAATTTTACAATGTCTTAAGATGCCGCTCTATTTGCGTTTTTAGAATAAGAGCTATTCTTTTTAATCTCATCTGAAATCAAGAAAGCTAATTCTAAGGCTTGGTTAGCATTAAGTCTTGGGTCACAATGTGTGTGATATCTTGATGATAAGTCTTTTTCGGATATCTTTTGTGCTCCACCAATACATTCTGTTACATCTTGACCAGTTAATTCTATATGTAAACCACCAGCATAACTTCCTTCACTTTGGTGACATGCAAATACATTTTTAACTTCTTTTAAAACGCTGTTAAATGGTCTTGTTTTAAATCCCGTCGCAGCTTTTACTGTATTTCCATGACAAGGATCACATGACCAAATTACATTTAAACCTTCTTTTTTTATTGTCCTAATTAATTTTGGTAAAAATTTTGAAACATTATCTGCTCCGAATCTCGAAATTAGGGTAATTTTACCTTTTTCATTTTTTGGATTAATTCTATTACAAAGATTTATTAAATCATCAGCTTTTAATGTTGGTCCACATTTTATTCCAATTGGATTTTCTATACCTCTACAAAATTCGACATGGCCTCCATCTAATTGTCTAGTTCTGTCTCCTATCCAAACAAAATGAGCAGATGTATCATGATTCTCACCAGTAGTAGAGTCAACTCTAGTCATTGTTTCTTCAAATGGAAGTAATAAAGCTTCATGTGAAGTCCAAAAATTTACTGTTTTTAATCTTCTATTAAATTCTGATGTTATACCACATGCATCCATAAATGATAATGCATTAGCAATATTATCCTCTAACTCTTTAAATCTTTTTAGTTCAGGTGAATTTTTAATGAAACCTAAATTCCAATTGTGAACATTCTTAAGGTCTGCAAAGCCTCCATGACAAAACGCTCTGATTAGGTTTAAAGTTGCAGCTGATTGAGAGTAAGCCTTGAATAATCTTTTGGGATCAGGAACTCTAGCTTTTTCAGTAAATTCCATGGCGTTTATGTTGTCTCCTAAATAACTTGGTAACTCTACTCCATCTTTTATTTCAGTTGGCGCACTTCTAGGTTTTGAAAATTGACCAGCTATTCTTCCTACTTTTACGACTGGTAATGAAGCTGAGTAAGTTAAAACTAATGACATTTGCAACATTAGTTTGAACGTATCTCTAATATTATCCGGATTAAATTCTGCAAAACTCTCAGCACAGTCTCCACCCTGAAGTAGAAACGCTTTTCCATCTACAACATCAGCTAACTGACTTTTAAGATGTCTTGTTTCTCCAGCAAATACTAATGGAGGAAATGTTCCTATCTTATCCAAAACTTTATCCAGTTCTTTTTTATCTGGATATTCTGGAATATGTTTTACAGGATATTTTCTCCAACTATTTTTTTTCCAACTTTTCATATTCAACCTAGGGGTGTTTTAACAGAGTTTAAAGTTTATTCAACAGTGACAGATTTAGCCAAATTTCTAGGCTTATCAATGTCATAACCTTTTTTAAGAGCAGAGTAATATGCAAGTTTTTGAAGTGGAATAGTCAAAAGAAATGGAAGCAAGTCATCATTTGTATTCTCAACTTCAATAGTTTCCCAAATATTTTCGGACACAACTTCATCTTTACTTTTGTTAGTTATCAATAATACCTTCGCTCCTCTAGCAATAACTTCCTGCATGTTAGAAATTGTTTTTTTGTAATAATTATCTCTAGGAGCCAAAACTACTACAGGCATACCTTCTTCAATTAAAGCTAATGGCCCATGTTTCATTTCACCAGCTGGATATCCTTCAGCATGAACGTAAGAAAGCTCTTTAAGTTTTAATGCACCTTCTAAAGCTATTGGATATGAATACCCTCTCCCTAAAAACATTGAACCCTTTGCTTCGTTAAATGTTGAAGATATTGCCTGGATATCATTATCAT
>CACDTF010000015.1 GCA_902555665.1 uncultured Pelagibacteraceae bacterium | reverse complement strand
ATTGTTTAAGTAATATTCGTAAAAGTTACCTAAAAGTTGCATGGCAACATCTTTAAAAGCTAGAGTAGGACCATGAAATAATTCTAATATTGTTTTGTCTCCAATCTTTATGAAATCTACAACGTTTTCTTTTCTAAATGTGGAGTAAGATTTATCAATAATTTTACTCATTTCAGATTCAGACATAAAATTACCAATGAATGGATAAACAATTTTTTTTGCTAACTCTGAATAGCTAAGTTTTTTTAAATCTCTAATTTCATTTTCCTCATACTTCACTAATGCTTCTGGAATAAATAAACCCCCATCATCGGCAAGACCTTTAATGAAAACGTCTTTAAATTCAAAGGTTTTTGATGTATCTCTTGTACTTACGTATCTCATTTAATAATTTTTTTTTCTAAAATATAAATATATTAAAAGAATTGAAATCGCCATAGAAAACCAAGTAATTGCATACTTCTTATGGTTATTTGAAATTTTAGCAGTAATCACTCTTGGTTTTGGAATTTTATAATCACCGTTTAAATAAATGACATACTCTGAAAAATTTCTACCAGTAAATTTTAAAATATCTTCTCTATCCAAAGTAAACCAATAATTTTTTTCAATATCATTTTCAGGCTTAAACGTACTTGCTTTAGTTTGTAGCATAAGAGTGCCGACTATTTGATTTTGATCAATTAAATTTATTTCTGGTAGGTCTTTTTTTTCAAAAGGTATCCATCCCCTATTCACTAAGTAATTTTCATTACCAATTTTTATTGGATTAATTACCTCAAATCCAGGTTTCCCTTCATCATTTAAATTGTACAAGTAAATTTGTTTGTCAAAATCAATATCTCCACTTGTCTTTATTCTAAGATAGTTTTTTTTTTCAATGTTGAATAATTCCACTGGATCGTTTTTTAAAGAATTTTCTATTTGCTCAATTAATTCTAATTTCCAATTTAATCTATAAATTTGCCAAAACCCTAGAGAGAGAAGAGTTAAAATAATAAAATAAACAAATACTGAAAATAGAAATTTATTCTTCAAGGATAAATATTAACTTCCCCAAATATATATTGCAGCAAATAAGAATAGCCACACTACGTCTACAAAATGCCAGTACCAAGCAGCCGCTTCAAATCCAAAATGATGATCTTTAGTAAAATGACCAAGTCTTCCTCTCCACAAACATACTGCTAAAAATATCGTTCCAATTATAACGTGAAAACCATGAAAACCTGTTGCCATATAAAATACAGCTCCATAAATATGGCCTGAGTAAGTAAAAGTAGCGTGATGATATTCGTATGCTTGCAATAATGTAAAAAAGAAACCAAGAATAACAGTTAGTGTTAAACCTTGTATAAATCCCTTTCTATCATCTTCTAATAAAGCGTGATGAGCCCAAGTAACAGTTGTTCCTGATAATAATAAAACTAAAGTATTTATTAAAGGAATGTCCCAAGGATCAAATGTTTCAATATCTTTTGGTGGCCATACATTTCCAACAAATTCATTTGGAAATAAACTTATGTCAAAGTAAGCCCAAAACCATGCAACAAAAAACATTACCTCTGAAGCAATAAATAAAGTCATTCCATATCTATGATGAATTTGAACAACTGGAGTATGATGACCTTGGTGCTCAGCTTCAATAACTACATCTCTGAACCACATGTACGCACCATAAATTAATAAAGCTAAACCAAGATACATTCCCCAGGAAATACCGTTATGCATATAAAAAATTGCACCTATCGCTAATACCAAGCATGCAAAAGATGTATAGATTGGCCAAGGGCTTGGATCAACTAAGTGGTAATCGTGTTTTTTCTCTGCTGACATTTTTCGTGATTATGATTGTTTATAGTAATCTGTCGAGAAAAAAGTGTACGACATAGTTACATCTTGTAGATTTTTTGTTGTTGGGTCGTTCACAAGGTCAGGGTCTAAATAAAAAGTCATTACGTAAGTTGCTTTCTCTCCAGCCTTCAACTCTTGTTTTTCAAAGCAAAAACATCCTAATTTACTATAATATTTACCAAAACTTGCCGGTGAAACATTAAAACTAGCCACACCATAAGTCGTTTCGTCTCCAACATTCTCAACTTCAAATTCTATTCTGTTGACCTGGCCAACTTTCACATCAATCACGTTAGATTTTGCTTTAAAATTCCATTCAAGATTGTTTACATTTGTATCAAACCTCACGCTAACAACCTTATCTAATACTATTTTAGGAGCTTCTTTAGATACCTGGGTTGTTCCTCCGAAACCTGTAACTCTACAGAATAGATCATACAAAGGTACTGCTGCAAAAGACAATCCCAACATAAGGACAAAAATCCCAGCTAAAAGTAAAGGAGTTAATGTTTTACCTTTAATCATATCTGTCTATCAAATACTCCTACATTGTATAAAGTAAAAACAAATAAAAATATCATAAACGCTAAAATTGCTATTGCAGTTATAATATTTTTTTTCTTTGTTTTTTTGTCAGGTGTCATCATAAAATTTTATCAATTAAAAAAAGAACAAAAATTAAAAATAAATACAAAATTGAATATCCGAAAATAGATTTTGCTTTTTTTGCATCGAATTTGTTTTTTTTAAATTTATAAAGATCGAAACATAAATAATTATAATAAATTGTCAAAATTAAAGATGGGATTAAAAAATTTATACCTACAAAGCCAATTGCATAAGGTAAAACAATTACTGGTAACATTGTTAAAGAATAGATAAATATATTTAATTTTGTACTTTCAACACCGTTTGTTAGTGGAAGCATTGGAATTTTCGCTTTTTTGTAATCATCTGATTTATACAAACTTAAAGCCCAAAAATGTGAAGGCGTCCAAAAGAATATAATCAAAAAGAATGAAATTGGCTCAAAAGTTAAAGAATTGGTAGCTATAGTCCAGCCAATCACTGGGGGTAATGCTCCTGCAGCTCCTCCTATCACTATATTTTGTGGAGTTTTTCTTTTTAACCAAATTGTATAAACAAACACATAAAACAAAATAGTGAAAAGTAATAAGCCAGCTGATATTCTATTTGAATAATAATCAAGTGCAATTACAGAAAAAATTGAAAGAGAAATTCCAAATACTAGTGCTTGATTTCTATTTACCTTGCCTGTCGGAATTGGTCTCAAACAAGTTCTTGTCATAAGGGCATCTAAATCAGACTCATACCACATATTTAAAGCCCCGGCCGCTCCAGCTCCGATTGAAACTAAAATTATTCCAATGATTGCATCTTTTGTTTGAATTATATTAGGAGCCATTAATAATCCAACTGCGCACGTAAATATAACCAAAGACATTACTCTTGGTTTCATTAATTTAAATAATTCAGATAAATTAAAGGCGTCCTCTTGTGATAAGTTTCTATTTTTTAATTTAGACTTAATCATTAATTAAACTTAAAAAATCTTGTTTGCTATATTTAGCTAGTAGATTTTTCAACACCCTCTTCATCTTCAAACTTTGGTAATTCTTCAAAAGTATGAAAATTAGGTGGAGATGGTACAGTCCATTCTAAAGTTGTCGCGCCTTCTCCCCATGGGTTTTGTGCTGCAGCCTTTTTCTTATAAAACGCATAAGCAAGGTTTATAAAAAATACTACCAATCCAATTACAGAAATATATGAACCAATTGAGGAAATGTAATTCCATCCCGCAAAAGCATCTGGATAGTCAGCATATCTTCTTGGCATTCCCGCCAGGCCTAAAAAGTGTTGTGGGAAGAAAACCAAGTTCACTCCGATAAAAGTTAACCAGAAGTGTAATTGACCCATCCACTCTGAGTACTCGTAACCAGTCATTTTTCCAAACCAATAGTAAAATCCTGCAAAGATTGCAAATACAGCTCCTAAAGATAGTACGTAATGAAAGTGAGCAACGACATAGTAAGTATCATGCATTGCAGTATCAACACCAGCATTCGCAAGAACTACACCTGTAACTCCACCGACTGTAAATAAAAATATGAATCCTAAGGCCCAAACCATTGGAGTTTTAAATGAAATTGAACCACCCCACATAGTTGCTATCCATGAAAATATTTTTATACCGGTTGGAACTGCAATGATCATTGTTGCAGCTAAAAAGTATGCTTTTGTATCTGTGCTTAAACCTACTGTGTACATGTGGTGAGCCCACACAACAAAACCAACTATTCCAATTGCAACCATTGCATAAGCCATTCCTAAATATCCAAAAACTGGTTTTTTTGAAAATGTTGAAACAATATGACTGATCATTCCAAAACCTGGTAAGATTAAAATATAAACTTCTGGGTGACCAAAAAACCAAAATAAATGTTGGAATAGTACTGGATCTCCTCCAGTTTGTGCATCAAAGAAAGCTGTTCCAAAATTCCTATCTGTAAGAAGCATCGTAATTGCTCCTGCTAAAACTGGTAATGATAACAATAATAAGAAAGCTGTTACTAGTATTGACCAAGCAAATAATGGCATTTTATGAAGTGTCATACCAGGTGTTCTCATGTTTAAAATTGTAGTAATAAAGTTTACTGCACCTAAAATTGAAGATGCTCCAGCTAAGTGTAGACTTAAAATTGCAAAATCCATTGCTGGACCTGGTTGACCAGCTGTAGATGATAAAGGAGGATAAATAGTCCATCCACCACCAACACCTGTTTGACCTGGAGGGCCATCCATGAAAATCGACATTATTAATAAGATAAAAGATGTAGGTAGTAACCAGAATGAAATATTGTTCATTCTTGGAAATGCCATGTCTGGAGCGCCAATCATAATTGGAACAAACCAATTACCAAATCCACCAATCATTGCTGGCATCACCATAAAGAAGATCATGATCAAACCATGACCAGTGACTAAGACATTATATAAATGATAGTTTCCACCTAAAATTCCATCACCAGGATGCATCAATTCCATTCTCATTAAAACTGAGAATGCAGTACCAATCACACCTGCAATAATTGCAAATATTAGATACATGGTTCCAATATCTTTGTGGTTAGTTGAATAAGCCCAACGTTTCCAACCAGTTGGTGTATGATGATCGTCGTGTGATGCTGTTTGTGTGTACATATTATTTACTCGCTAGTTTTTTGAATTGATCTTCTTCATTAATTTCTTTTGCAAATTTAACTTTGGCGTCTAACAACCACTCTTGATATTCTTCTTCGGTAACAACTCTAACTTCAATTGGCATAAACGCATGTTTAATTCCACACAATTCAGAACATTGACCATAATAAGTTCCAACTTTTTCTGCTTTAAACCATGTTTCATTTATTCTTCCAGGTACAGCGTCTCGTTTTACTCCAAATGAAGGAAGTGCCCATGCATGCAAAACATCATTAGCAGTGATCATTACCTTAACAACTTTATTTACTGGAACAACCAGTTCATTATCTACAGCTAACAGTCTTGGCTCGTTTTCTTTTAAGTCTTTAGTTTCAATCATGTAAGAATCGAAGAAAATATTTTCATCTGGATACTCGTATCCCCAGTACCATTGGTATCCTATAGCTTTTACAGTTATGTCTGCCTTTGGAATTGCATCTTGTTTATATAAAATTTTAAATGATGGAACCGCCATCACGATCAGAATTAAACACGGTATTAAAGTCCATAAAACTTCAACAGCAACATTATGAGTTCTTTTTGATGGAACTGGATTTGCTGAAGCTCTAAATCTTATACAAGCATAAACCATCAAAAATAGAACAAAAACACTGATTGCTATTATAATTGGTAACAACAATTTATCATGGAAATTAACGATATCTCTCATAGTCTCGGAAGCAGCCTTTTGAAAACCTAGTTGCCAATCTACTGGTTGATTAGCGAATGCGCTTGAAGTGATAAAGAATGTTAGAAATATATATAAAAATTTTTTCATTTTTTTTAACCTATATAGAGTGTCTTTTAAAAAAATACACTTTTACTTTTAGCGACAAAATATCAATTAATGGCGTAATTTATGATCGATAAAGTAGAAATTACAGCCGTTTCAGATCTCAAGATGTTTTCATTGATTTTAAGAGACTGAACACCATTAAATTTGAGAATCTCTTCTCTCTCCTGCTCAGAAAAATCTCCTTCAGGCCCTATGATTACGCAAGTGGGTTTATTTGTTAACTTTGTAAGATCAATTTTTGTATTAGCAGTGTTGAGGTCAGTAAAGATTAAATCCATATCATTGCTTAGAAAGCTTTTTAATTTTTGAGGATCCGCAATTGATGGAACTGTTATTCTATTTGACTGTTCAGCTGCCTCTATGATTACTTTTTCCAATCTCTCTTTATTAACCTTTCTTACAATCGTTCTTTCAAAGATAATTGGTATAAACTTAGTTACACCTAGCTCTGTAGCTTTTTGGATCATAAAATTAAAGTAATTTGATTTTATTGGAGAGAAAGCCAGCCAGAGATCTTTGTTATTTTCTTTCTGTCTTAATTGTTTCGTAACATTAAATTCAACTATATTTTTTGTGATATTTAAGATTTTCGCTTCCCATTCGCCACTACTATTAAAAAGAGAGAAAACTTCTTTCTCTTTAAGTCTCATGACTTTTGAAACATAGTGTGATTGAGATTTATCAAGTTTGTCAGTCAAATTAAGAGATAAACTTTTTGAATAAAATAATCTAATGTTACTCATATTGATAAGTTAGTTTATGAAAAATATTAAAGCAATAATTTTTGATGCTTACGGTACCTTATTTGATGTGAATTCAGCTGCTGAAAAATGTAAAGATAAAATAGGTGATAAGTGGGAAGGTTTCGCCAATTATTGGAGAACCACACAATTAGAATATACTTGGCTGAGAAGTTTAATGAAACGACATAAGGATTTTTGGCAAGTGACAGAAGAAAGTTTAGATAAATCTATGAAAACTTATGAGATAGATTCTTCTATGAGAAATGAGTTATTAGATCTTTATAAAATTCTATCGACCTTTAAAGAAGTTCCTGAAGTTTTAAAATCATTAAAAGAAAAAAATTTTAAACTTGCTATTCTTTCAAATGGTACACTTGCCCTTCTTAATGAATTGGTTAAGAGCAACAATTTAGAAAATATATTTGATGATATTTTTTCAATTGAGGAAGTTGGAGTTTATAAACCAGACTCTAAAGTTTACGATATTCCAGTTAAGAAATATCAAATTCAAAGAAATGAAATTGTTTTTTTAAGTGCAAATACTTGGGATGTATCTGGTGGTGGAAATTATGGTTATAATTCTATTTGGGTTAATAGAAATAGTAACACTTTTGACAATCTAGATTATGTACCAAAACATCAAATCAAGGACCTTAGTAAGTTACTTGATATAATATAAAAAATTCTTATGTACGAATTATGAAAAATATTGAAGTGAGTAAAATTATTGATCCTATTCCAGCCTCTGATGGAGCCGGAGTAAAATTAAAAAGAAGCATTGGTGTTGAGCCAAACTATTTTGATCCTTTCTTAATGCTTGATGAATTTGGATCAGAAAATAGTGAAGATTATATAGCAGGTTTTCCACCCCACCCTCATCGAGGAATTGAAACAGTTACTTATATGTTAGCTGGAGATTTTGAACATAAAGATAGTACCGGTGGTGAAGGTAGAATGACTGCAGGAGATGTTCAATGGATGAAAACAGGAAGTGGAATTATTCATTCTGAAATGCCTGCAATGAAAGAAGGGAGACTTCATGGATTTCAATTATGGATTAATATGCCTGCTAAATTAAAAATGAGTAAACCTGAATATCTTTATATTGATGCTGATAAAATGAGTGTTCATAAAGATGATGAGAAACAAGTAAAAGTTATTGCCGGTAAATTCGAAAATGCTGAAGGACCAGTAAAAGGTCATAACGTTGAACCGGTTTATTTTGATGTTGAGCTTAACAAGGGTAAAGAATTTAATTTTAAATTACCATCTACCCACAATACTTTTGTTTATTTAATTAGTGGTGAAATTGAAATTGGAAAAGATAAACACGATCAAATTATAGATAGTACTTTAATATTATTAACTAAAGGTGAAGATTTAAGTGTTAAAGCAAAATCAAATTCTAAATTTTTAGTGATTTCGGGTAAACCAATAAATGAGGAAATTGCTAGAGGTGGACCATTTGTGATGAATACCAAAGCGGAAATCTTGCAAGCAGTTCAAGATTATCATAATGGTACGTTTGTAAAATAAATTATGAAAGCTGTAGAAATCAATAAAACTGGTGGACCTGAAGTTTTAGAAGTTAAAGATATATCTTTAGACAAACCGGGTCCTGATCAAGTAACCATTGAACAAAAAGCAATTGGTCTTAACTACATTGATACTTACCATAGATCAGGTTTATACCCTTTAAAAATGCCGATTGGTTTAGGTTTAGAAGGCGCTGGAATTATTACTGATGTTGGAGAGAAAGTTAAAGATTTCAAAGTTGGTGACAAAATTTCTTATGCAGGTATTCCTTTAGGTTCATATTGTTCACACAGAAACTATCCAACTAAAAATTTAGTTAAAGTACCAGAGGGTATTGATCTAGAAATAGCTGCAACATTAATGACAAAAGGTTTAACAACTTTTTATCTTTTGCATAAAACTTATCCAGTTAAATCAGGTGAAACAATTTTATTTCACGCAGCTGCTGGTGGTGTTGGTCAAATTTTTGGACAATGGGCAAAAAGTTTAGGATGTACTGTTATAGGCACAGTTGGATCGGATGAAAAAGTAAATATAGCAAAAGTAACTGGTTATGATCACGTTATAAATTATAATAAAGAAAATTTTGCAAAAAAAGTTTTAGAGATTACTGACGGTAAGGGTGTCCCAGTTGTTTATGATGGTGTGGGTAAAGATACACTAGAAGGATCTATTGAATGTTTAGCTATTAGAGGAATGATGGTTTCTTTTGGAAATGCATCTGGACCCTTGTCAGATATTAATGTGCCAAAAGTTATTCAACCTAAGGGTCTTTATCTTGTAAGACCATCAATGCAACAATACCTTTCAACTAGAGAAGAATTAAATGAAGCTTCAAAAACAATGTTTGAAAAAATTAGCTCAGGCAAAGTAAAAATTAAAATTTTCAAAAAATATAAGTTAGAGGAAGTTATACAAGCTCACCAAGATCTTGAAGGAAGAAAAATTTTAGGCCCCGCTGTAATAGTTCCTAATTAACATCAACATCCATATCTGACATATGAAGTTTAAGAGCATTAGTTGATATTTGTATCTCCCTTATAAAAAATAATATTGATATAATCATCGATAAGCAACATGAGCCAAAAATTACACGAGCTAAAAAAAACTCATCTAAGTAGAGCGCAAATACAGTCAACATATTAAAAAGAAATCCAAATGAGGCGAAAAGTATTGTCCATCTTAAAAGAGTTATTCTACCACTAAGATTTATAAACTGTTTTTTCCATTCCGGTGGAATATGTTTTTCATAAACATGTTCATCATGAAGTTGTCTAATTAATATGCTTAAAGAATGAAATCTATTGCTATAAACAGCCATCATTAAAGGAATTGCTGGAAACATCAAAGCTGTGACTGTGTAATCTATGTTCATACGAATCAATTTGATTATGAAACTAGCCTTTGTTATTTACAAGTAAAATATTATGAACCAACTAAAACTTTTTATTGATTTAACAAGATTAAAAAAACCAATTGGCTTTATGCTATTATTTTGGCCTTGTGCTTGGGGACTGACTTTAGCATATGACTTCACAGGAAATGTTAATCTTTATTTTTTTTATTTAATTTTATTTTTTTTAGGTTCAGTCTTAATGAGGTCTGCTGGCTGCATAGTTAACGATATCTTGGATAAAGAATTTGATGCCAAAGTTTTTCGTACTAAAAATCGCCCAATAGCATCTGGAAAAATTTCTGTTAAACTTGCCTTAATTTATACTTTAGTATTGTGTTTTTTTGCTTTGTTAGTTTTGTTAAATTTTAATTTTGTTACAATAGTTCTTGCTATTATTTCAATGCCACTTGCTTTTTTATATCCGTTAATGAAAAGATTTACTTATTGGCCACAATTATTTTTGGGTGTCACTTTTAATTATGGTTTATTACTTGGATGGACTGCTATTAAAGGAGAGATTGATTTAATACCAATTTTTTTTTATTTCGGAGCCATATTTTGGACACTGGGATATGACACAATTTATGGCTATCAAGATATTAAAGATGATGAAATAATAGGACTTAAATCAACATCAATTAAATTCAAAGGAAAAGAGAGAATTTTTTTATTTCTATGCTACATCAATTTACTAATTTTTTTCATAATTGGAGGTTACATAATGAAAATAGATAATATTTTTTATTTTCTAATGATAGTACCTGTAATTCATTTATTTTTTTATCAAATAAAAATATTTAATTCTAAAAATCCATCTAGTTGTTTAAAGGCGTTTAAGAGTAATAATCTATTAGGATTAATTATATTGATTAATATTTTAATTTCAAAAAACCTGGTATGAATAGATCGAGTATATTAAAAAGATTATATAAAGATTATACTAAAAAATATTTAAATAAAATTATATTATCTGCTTTATTCTCTATATTAGTTGCTGGAAGCACTTCTGCAATTGCGTGGCTTTTAGATCCTGCAATAAAAAAATTGTTTATAGAAAAAGACCAAACTCTAATAGTTATTATACCACTAATGATAATAGCTGCATTTACTGTCAAGGGTTCTTCTTTGTATTTAGCTAAAGCAACTATGATCAGTGTAGGGGAAGAAATTAAAAAAAAATTGCAGGTTGATATGATAAAATCTTTAATTCAAGCAGATACACAAATTATCGACAAAAAACATTCAGGAAAATTTATATCTAATTTAACTTATGACGTAACACACATAAAAAACTTATTGAGTTATGCAATACTTACTTTGTTTAAAGATAGTTTAACTCTAATAGGGTTATTGGGAGTAATGTTTTTTCAAAACTGGAAGCTTGCAATTATATCTATTGTAATGATCCCATTAGCAAGCATAGCAGCAAAAGCCTTTGGAAAAAGAATTGGAAAAGTAACCACAGAAGCTCAACAAAAATCTGGATTTCTAACAACATACCTTGTTGAACTATTTAAAAATCATAAATTAATTAAAATTTTCCAAAAAGAAGATTTTGAAAATTTAAAAGCAAACGACCATTTAGAGCAATTAAAAAATAAGAGTAAAAAAATAGAAACAGTTTTTGTAAGATTATCACCAATAATGGAAACTTTAACTGGTGTGATGATAGCCTTTTTAATTTTTTATTCAGGAAAATTAATTATGAGAAATGAAGTAGATATTAACAATTTTTTTTCCTTTTTAGCAGCAATGATGCTGGCTTATCAACCTGTAAGATCTTTATCCACACTTAGTATGGTTGTTAATCAAGGTCTATCAGCTGCATCAAGAATTTTACCTATTATTGATCAAAAAAATAATATCAAAGACTCTAGTGATGCAAAAAATATAGTTATTCAAAAAGGATCAATTTCATTTACAAATTTAAGTTTTGCATATGAAGTCGAAGAAGGAAAAACTTTAGATTCAATTAATCTTAATTTCGAAGGTGGAAAAATGACGTCGTTAGTTGGTCATAGTGGTTCGGGAAAATCAACAATACTAAATTTAATTCCAAGATTTTATGATGCACAATCTGGAGATATTCAAATTGATAACCAGTCAATATATTCTAGCACTTTAAAATCTTTAAGAAATGAAATTTCAATGGTAAGTCAAGAAACTACATTGTTTGACGATACAATTCTAAACAATATTAAATATGCAAATGAAAATGCAACTAATCAAGAAATATTAGAAGTTTCTAAGCTATCTTATTGTGATGAATTTATAGAAAATTTACCAAATAAATTTGAAACCCTAATTGGTGAAAATGGTGTGAGACTATCTGGTGGTGAAAAACAAAGATTGTCAATAGCTAGAGCAATGTTGAAAAGAAGTACGATTATTTTACTTGATGAGGCAACATCATCCCTAGATTCAGAAACAGAAAATAAAATTCAAAATGCATTAAAAATATTAACAAAAAATAAAACTACGATTGTTATTGCTCATAGGCTGTCTACAATCTTAAATTCAAACAATATTTATGTAATTGATTCTGGAAGAGTGGCTGACAGCGGTAAACATGATAATTTAATTACTAAATCTGAGTTGTACAAAAGTTTTTATGAAAAACAAATTCAGAAATAATTATGTTTTTCATTTATCAAATAATTTTAACTATATTAATTTTAGTATCGCCTATAATTATAATTTATAGAATTATTAAAAATAAGGAGGACAAAAAAAGATTTCTAGAAAAATTTGGCTTTCCATCAAGAAAAAAAAATAATGAAAATTTGATCTGGTTTCATGGAGCAAGTGTTGGCGAAATCATGAGCATAGTACCATTGATTAAATATTACGAAAAAAATAAATCTATAAAACAAATATTGATTACATCTAGTACTTTGAGTTCCTCAAAAATATTAAAAAAATATAAATTTAAAAAAACAATTCATCAATTTTATCCAATCGATCATGTAATTTTTACAAACAAATTTCTACAATACTGGAAACCCAAGGTAGCTATTTTCATTGAATCTGAAATATGGCCATGTATGTATCAAAAAATTAATCAAAAAAATATTCCAATTATTTTATTAAATGCAAGGTTGACAAAAAAAACTTTTTACAGATGGGATAAAATTAGTTTTTTCTCTAAAAATATTTTTAATAAAATAAAAGTTGCATATCCTCAAAATAATGAAACTGCTAATTTTTTACAAAAATTAAGAGTATCTAAAATTAATCAAATTGGGAATTTAAAATTTATAGATAGTAGCAATAGAAATATGAACAAAATAAATCAAAATTTAAAATCTGAATTTAAAAAAAAAAGAATCTGGGTTGCTTCAAGTACTCATAAAAATGAGGAAATATTTTGTGCAAAAGCTCATATAGAATTGAAAAAAAAATTCAAAAATTTAATCACTATTATTATTCCAAGACATATTCATAGGTCAAAAAATATTATTAAAAATTTAAAAAAACTTAATTTAAAAATTAATTTACACAGCTCAAAAATAAAAAGTCTAAAAAATATTGATATTTATTTAGTAGATACATTTGGAGAAACAAAAAAATTTCACAATATTAGCTCTACAGTTTTTTTAGGTGGTTCAATAATAAAAAGAGGAGGTCAAAATCCATTAGAAGCTGCAAGGTATGGGTCAAAAGTTTTGCATGGACCAAATGTTGATAATTTTAAGGATATTTATAGATTATTAAAAAAATTTAAAATATCAAAAAAAATAAATTCAAGTTCTGAATTAGCTTCATCAATTATTTTTAAAAAAAATAAAAAAAATGGTCAAAAAATAAAAAAAATTGGAGAAAAAATCCTTAAAAAAACTATAAATCGATTGGATAATCTAATTAAAAATGAATTTGAGAAAACCTAAATTTTGGGATCAAAAAAAACCAAATATTTATGCATATATATTGCTTCCAATAACTTTTTTAATTCAAGTAATTAACAGAATAAAAGCAAAACAAACTAAAAAAAAATTTAAAATTAAAACTATCTGTATAGGAAATTTTTACGCTGGTGGTACGGGCAAAACATCTTTGAGCATTAAAGTAAAAGAAATTCTAGAAAATAAAAATATTAAAACTTGTTTTGTAAAAAAATTCTATAAAGACCAAGATGATGAGCAAAAAATTTTAAAAAAAAACGGAAGCCTCATTTTGTCTCAGAACAGAATTAGAGCAATAGAAGAAGCACAAAGTGAAAATTTTGAAGTTGCAATACTTGACGACGGTCTTCAAGATAAATCAATAGACTATGATGTAAGAATTGTATGTTTTAATAATATAAATTGGAAAGGGAATGGCATGACTATTCCTTCAGGACCTTTAAGAGAAAACATTAATAACTTAAAAGATTATAAACATTTGTTTTTGAATGGAAATTTAGAAAACATTGATTCTTTAAAAAAGGAAATTCTTACAATAAACCCTAATATAAATATTTATACAGGAAAATATGAAGCAACCAATATAAATGAATTTAAAACAAATTATAATTATTTAGTTTTTTCGGGAATTGGTAATCATCAAACATTTATTTCAATGTTAAAAAACTATGATTTGATTGTATTAAAAGATATTGAATTTCCAGATCATTATAAATATTCAAAAAAAGATTTGGAATTTATAATTAGTGAGTCAAAGAGATTAAATTGTAAAATAATAACCACAGAAAAAGATTATTTAAGATTCGAAAACTTTAATCTAGAGGAAATCAAATTTATCAAATCTAGAATAAAAATAATAGATGAAATGAAATTTATAAATTCTATAACTTAACAATGAAATTTATAAAATATTTTTTACAATTTTTTGTTAGTATTCTATTTTTCATTTTATTTAAAATTTTAGGTCCTAAAAAGTCTTCAAATTTTGGAGGTATTTTGTTTGAAAAAATTGGACCCTTATTTCGTCCAAAAAAACTAATCCATTCTAATATTAAAAAAGCTATACCTAATATTGATAATTTAGATTTACAATTTATTACAAAATCAATGTGGAATAATTACGGAAGAATATTTGCAGAATATATTTTTATAAGTGAATTCAGAGATGGACAGCTAAGTTCTAATATCGAAATTGAAGGTAAAGAAATTTTAGATGAAATAAAAAAAATGAATAAACAAGTTATCTTTATATCGGGACATCTTAGTAATTTTGAATTAATGGCAATGAGTTTAGAAAAAAGTGGTATCAAATTATCTGCGATATATAGACCTTTAAACAATATTTTTTTAAATAAAATTATGGAAAGAATAAGAAAAAAATATATTTGCAAACATCAGATTAAAAAAGGTATTGGTGGTATCAAAGAATTGATAAAACTAAAAAAAGAAAATTTTTCTACTGCGCTAATGATCGACCAAAGGGTATCTGAGGGAATTTTATCAAATTTTTTTGCAAATCCTGCTTTAACTACAACTATACCTGCTCAACTTATAAAAAAATTTAATATTCCTGTAGTTCCTGTATATATCGAAAGAATTAAAGGCCTTACTTTTAAGATCGTTATAAATAAACCAATAACTTTTAATGAAGAAGTTAGTATAAAAAAAATTACTGATGATCTAAATATAATTTTAGAAAAAATGATACTAAAAAAACCAGAACAATGGATTTGGACTCATAATCGTTGGAAATAATTTATTTTAAATCTTCTCTTTTCTTAAAGGCTTCTTTATATGAAAAATAAGGTTCTTGTAGATCAACATTCCAATAAGTTAAATTTTCAAGATTAATTTTTTTTCCTGATACTGCACATTCTACATAATCACCAGGCTCAATAATTTGAAAATTATTCGGTAAATATTTTATTTTTGCTAATTTTTTTGTCATTTTTAGTTTATATATTTTTATATGAAAATTGGAATAATAGGAAGTGGTGGAAGAGAACATGCTATTTGTAATTACTTAATCAAATCAAATAAAATAAATAAAATTTTTTGTTTTCCGGGGAATGCTGGGACTTCGGATATTGCAGAAAACATAAATATTGACATAGAAAATTTTGAAAATTTAAAAATTTTTATTTTAGAAAATCAAATAGATTTTATAATTGTGGGGCCTGAAAAACCATTGGTTAATGGTCTGGTGGATTACTTGGAAAAATTTAATATTAAAGTTTTTGGTCCAAATAAAACAGCTTCTCAGTTAGAAGGTTCTAAAATTTTTACTAAACAACTTTGCCAAAAATTTAATATTCCTACTGCAAAATTTGGAATTTTTAAAAATAAAGAAAAATCTAAAAGATTTTTAGAAACAACAAATTTTCCAATAGTCATAAAGGCGGATAATTTAGCATCGGGCAAAGGTGTTTATATTTGTAATAATCAAAACGAATCAAACAAAGCGGTTGATGAAATTTTTGATGGGAAATTTGGTAAAGCAGAAAGTTTACTTATTGAAGAATTTCTAATTGGAGAAGAAATGAGTTATTTTACTATTCATGACGGAATATCATTTAAAACTTTTAGTACTGCACAAGATCATAAAAGAGTTGAAGAAGGTGATAAGGGTAAAAATACAGGAGGAATGGGTGCATACTCTCCCTCTAGATTAATAAACCCCACATTAGAAAAAAAAATTATAGATAAAATAATTAAACCTACTTTAAAAGGACTTTCAATTCTTAACTGTAAGTATAAAGGTTTTTTATATGCTGGTTTAATGATTGTAAATAATGAACCATACTTAATAGAATATAATGTGAGAATGGGGGATCCTGAGTGTCAAACTATTCTTCCTAGACTCGAAACAGATTTAATTAAAATTTTATTAGCTTGTTGTGAAGAAAAATTATCAGAAATAAATATTAAATGGTCAGAAAAAAAAAGTTTGTGTGTTGTAATGTGCTCTAAAGGATACCCTGACAGCTATAAAAAAAACATTGAAATAACAAATTTAAATAAAATTCGGTTTAACAAAAATGAGTTTTTATTTCATGCTGGCACAAGAAAAAATAATAAAAAAATTTATGCTACTGGAGGAAGAGTGTTAAATTTTGTTAGTCTTGGTGATGATTTTGGTGATGCGAAAAAAAGTATTTTAAAAAATTTAAAATATTTAAATTGGTCTGGTGGATTTTATAGAAAAGATATTGGCTATAAGGTCACCGATGATTAGGATTATTTCAGGAAATTTTAAAGGTAAAAAATTATCTGAACCGAATGACTCGAAAACACGGCCATTAAAAGATTTAACAAAAGAGTCTATATTTAATATTATTAATCATTCTAATAAATTCCAAATAAACATAGTTGGTTCAAATGTTTTAGATTTATTTTCTGGGGTTGGTTCATTTGGTATAGAATGTCTATCAAGAGGTGCAAATAAAGTAATTTTTTATGAAAATTATGTTGGGGTAATACCCATTTTAAAAAAAAACTTATCAAATTTAAAATCATTGAAAAACTATAAAATTATCGAAAAAAATATATATGATGAAGATGTTTCCCTTAAATCAGATATTATTTTTGATATTATTTTTTTAGATCCACCATTTAAAGATAAAAACTTAGAAAAAATATTTAAACAAATTCATGAAAATCAAATTCTTAGCAAAGATGGTATAATCATAATACACAGACACATAAATAATATAGACAGTTTACCAATAAATTTCTCTAAGATTGAAGAAAAAAATTATGGGAAATCAAAAATTATTTTTATATCTAATTTACGTTAATATTTTTTTTGTCTCTTTTTTAATAAGTTCTACAGCTGGTTGATTAAATGGATTTAATTTTAAAGATCTTCCTATTAAAATAGTTTCTAAAACAAAAAAACAAAATAATTCTCCTAAAGTTTTTTCATCTCTTTTTATTATTTCAAAGCTTCTAAATGGAATATTTTTTTTTTTAAATACTCTTTCAGTTGCCTTTTTTTGGGCATAAATAATATCTGATAAATTTTTATTTTTTAAATATTCTTTTGCTGAAAGTATTTTATTACTATTAATTTTTTTAGAATTTTTTTCGTAAACATAAAAAAAGGTAAAAAAATTATTTTTAAACCCCTCTAAATATAATTGCATCAAGCTATGATTATCCTTTGGCATACTTGAAATAATTGGTAATAGTCCTGTACTTTTTTTTCCTAAGCTTTCAGCAATTAATTGTTGATACCACTTAAACAAATTTTCTGAAGCTTCATCATAGTTTAAAATTATCGAATTAAATTTTTTTTTTTTAATTAGATTTAATGTATAATTAACGTTTAAGACTAAAGAATTTAAAAAATTTTTGTTTTTTATTAATGAGTTGAGTTGTCTAAATTTACTCACATCAAGGCCCATTAATTCCGCTGGCAACATACCTACTTCTGACAAAACTGAATACCTTCCACCTATAAAATTATTATGGTGTATTATTTCTGACTTTAATTTTCGAGCTAAAAGATATAAATAATTTTTTTTATCTTCAGTAATGAAAATATTTTTATCATTTTTCTGAATTAAAATATTTGAATTAACTATTGTTTCAATTGTATTTCCAGATTTAGATATAATTATGTTTATATTTTTATTTTTAGAAAATTTATATTTAGGTCTTAAATTATCTATAAAAATGAAATTTTTTTTTATTTTATAATTTAAAAATTGGTAAATAGTTTGTGCACCTAATGTGGAACCTCCCATTCCAATCAGTCTAAAATTTTTTGATTTTTTATATTTAAGAGATACTCTGTTGCTAAAACTATTCTTATAATAACTTCCTAAAGAATTGATAACTTGAATTTTTTCATTCAATAAAGAGAGTAACTTTGAATAAATTTTTTTATTTTTTCTTTTAGTTCTAAAATTAATAAAATTAATTCCTGAAGTTAACATTAATTACTCTTAATTTTCTTTAATAAACTTTCCTCGAAATTTTTGTTATTATCAGATGATTGAATTGATTTTGTATCTTTAGATATTATTGATTTTATTGAATTATCCTCATCATTTTCTTTATCTAAATCAGAATTTGGTATTGGCAATTCACCATAATCAGGTGGCATTACAAGTGGAGATTTTTTTTCAACTAAAAATTCATCTGAATTATTTTTCTTTTGGTTTTTAAACCCTTCTTTTAATGTGCCACAAGAATAAACGACCAAAGCCATAGATAGAAATATAAGTACTCTTAAAAATTTAATTTTCATTTTTTTTATTAGTTATTTCTTTTAATATCATAAAAATAACACCCAGTGTAATGAATACATCAGAAACATTAAAGATAAACCAATGAAAGTTTCCGACGTGAAAATCTATAAAATCTGGAACTGCTTTAAAAAATAATCTGTCAAAAAAATTACCAAGTGCCCCACCTAAAATCATTAATAATGAGTATTTTTGGAGACCATCACTTTTAATGACCATGAAACATATTATCACTATAACGATAAATATTATAAATGTTAAAAAATTATATAAATTACTTTTATCAAAAGATAACAAACCAAATGCAATACCTTCATTCCAAATCAAATTAATATTTAAAAATTTTGAAGAAAATATTTCAGATCCAAGAAATTTCTTATCCAGATAAATTACATAAATTTTAGAAAATCTATCAAACAGGAAAATTAAGAAAATTAAAGATACATTAATTAAAAAACTTTTGTTTAAATTTTTTAAAATCATTAAGGATGTCTTGGACAAGGGCCCTCAATTATTTTCCAACAGACTGGACACTTATCTCCCTTAGCTTTACTAGTAGTTGCTGTTGTCTCAAAATCATTTTTGTAAATAACCTTAGCATTTGAGGTAATACAAAGTTCTGAAAAATCTATATTTTCAGTAAGATTTTTTAATTTTTGATTTAAATTTATTTCAAGATCTGCTTCCAAGCTTGACCCAATTTCTTTACTGGCTCTTTTTTCTTCAATGCTAACATTGCAAATATTTCTAATTTTTATTAGTTCCTCCCATTTTTCATTAATTTTTTCATTTTTAAATTTATTTGGAATTTTTAAGAATTTTTCTAGGTGAATGCTTTTTTGATCTTTATTTAATAATTTATAAATTTCTTCAGTTGTAAAAGATAATATTGGAGCAAACCATTTTATTAGAACATTTAAAACTATATTAAGAACCTTTATTGTAGATTTTCTTTTTGTTGACTCCTTATCATCGCAATAAAGGCTATCTTTTCTAATATCAAAATAAAAAGCAGATAAATCAACAGTACAGAAATTTAGCAGTTCTTTATATAAATTATGAAAATCATAATTCTTAAAATATTTTTTAAATTTATTGTTTAATACAAAAATTTTATGCAATATGAATTGCTCTAGCTCAGGTAATTCAGATAAATCTAGCTCATCTAAATTTATATTTTCAAAATTATCATTAATATTCCCAAGTAAGTATCTAAATGTATTTCTAATTTTTCTATATGAGTCAGCATGTTGATCTAATATCGAATAATCTATTCTTAAATCTTCTGCATAATTAGATGATGCTACCCAAATCCTTAAAATATCAGCACCATATTTTTTTAGAATATCCTCTGGTGCAATTACATTTCCTAAAGATTTAGACATTTTTAAACCTTTACCGTCTACGACAAACCCATGCGATAAAATTGACTCAAATGGTGCTCTTCCTCTAGTTCCGCAAGACTCTAACAATGATGAATGAAACCAACCCCTGTGTTGATCTGACCCCTCTAAATACATTGATGCTGGCCATTTTAAATCATCTCTTTTTTCTAAAACAAATGAATGAGTTGAACCACTATCAAACCAAACTTCGACAATATCACTTAATTTTATGAAATTCTCAGCTTTGTACTTATTTCCTAAAAATCTTTGAGGATCATCCGAAAACCAACAATCCGAGCCCTCTTTTTCATAAATAGAAGCAATATTTTCAGTAACCTCATCATCAATTAAAATTTCTTTTGTTTTTTTATTTACAAAAATTGGTAGGGGGACTCCCCAAACTCTTTGTCTTGAAACACACCAATCAGGCCTAGTTTCTATCATTGATTTCAATCGTTCTTTACCTTTGCTTGGGAAAAATGTTGTTTCATCAATAGCCTTTAAAGCTTTATCTCTCAATTTATGACTTTCCATGGAGATAAACCATTGTGGAGTGGCTCTATGTACAAGTGGTGCCTTAGACCTCCATGAGTGTGGATAGGAATGAATCAACTGACCATTAAATAATAAATTTTTTTGTTCTTTAAGTTTTTCAATTACAATAGGATTTGCTTTAAAAATATGAATTCCTTCAAACAATTTCACATTGTTTGTATATTTTCCATCTCCATCGACTGTTTCTATTGCTTTGATACCGTTATTCAAACAGAGATTAAAGTCATCAGGTCCGTGACTAGGTGCACAGTGAACTATTCCAGTTCCTTGCTCAGTAGTTACAAATCTAGCCTCAAGCATTGGGATATCATGATCATAACTAAGATTTAAAAAAGGGTGGCTACAAATAGTATTTTTAAATTCTTTTCCTTTAAAGGTATAAATTTTTTTATAATTTTTTAGTTCACACTCTTTAACAACTGATTCTAGCAGAGCATCTGCGATAACAATTTTTCTATTTTTAAAATTTCCTTCGTCATTTATTTCTAATATTATATAATCAAGAGACTCGTTGTATGCTAAAGCTTTATTAGCAGGTATTGTCCATGGGGTTGTTGTCCAAATAATTATTTCGCTTCCAACTAAATCTTTTAAATTAGATGATTTAACTTTAAATGATGTGTAAATTGTATCTGATTTATGGTCTTGATATTCTACCTCAGCATCTGCAAGGGCAGTTTTCTCAACTGTTGACCATAACACAGGTTTAAAACCTTTATATAAACTTCCTTCTTTTAAAAATTTACCAAGCTCCCTAACTATCTGAGCTTCTGCATTGAAGCTCATTGTTGAGTAATAATTTTCCCAATCCCCTATAACACCTAATCTTTTAAATTGACTTTTGTGAACTTCAATCCACTTCTCAGCAAATGTTCTACATTCTTTTCTAAACTCAACTATTGGAACTTCGTTTTTATTTTTTTTATTTTTTTTATACTGTTCCTCAATTTTCCATTCGATTGGTAAGCCATGACAATCCCAGCCTGGAACATAAATAGAGTCTTTTCCATCCATTTGATGAAATTTTACAATTATATCTTTAAGAATTTTATTCAGAGCAGTCCCCATATGAATATTTCCGTTTGCATAAGGAGGACCATCATGTAAGACGAATTTTTCTTTTCCTTTACTTTGAGTTCTTAATTCATTGTAAAGATTTATTTTTTTCCAATATTCAAGAATTTCTGGTTCCCTAGTAGGTAGGTTGGCTTTCATAGAAAAAGCTGTTTTTGGAAGATTTATTTGTGATTTAGTCATTTATTTTTTTTGCAATATTTAAGTCTTTTTTAATTTGTGCTCTTAATTGATTAACATTTTTAAATTTTTTTTCTTTCCTTATAAACTTTAAAAACTCTACTGTTAAAAGTTTATTGTAAAGATTTCCAGAAAAATTAAATAAATGAACTTCTAATAATATTTTTTTTTGATTAAATGTTGGTCTATATCCAAGATTAGCAATTCCTCTAAGATATTTATCACTATTTTTTCTCAAAACCCTGACAGCATAAACACCTGGTTTTGCTAAAACATAATCATCGATGTCAATGTTGCAGGTAGGAAAACCAATTTTTTTACCTACTTGTCTTCCCTTTTTAACTACTCCTTGTATCGCCCAGTTTCTTTTTAAAAGATTATTAGCTTTATTTAATATACCTTTTTCTAAAAGATTTCTTATTAAGGATGATGATACGATCTTTTTACTTTTGATTAATGGTTCAGGTTTAACAACTTTATAATTAAATGATTGTTCATATTTTTTAAGTAATTTAACATTTCCTTCTCTTTTATTTCCGAATCTAAAATTATTGCTAACAAAAATAAATTTAGAACTTAATTTTTTATATAAAATTTTAGAAATAAAGTTTAACGCTTTAGTTTTTGAAAATTTTTTATCAAATTTTTTTGTAATAACAAAATCTACTTTTAAAGTACTAAGTAACTTTATTTTTTGATCGATATTAGAAAGCCTAAAATTTTTTAATTTTTTATTAAAAAACATTTTTGGCATTGGATCAAAGTTAACAACACCAATCTTTAAATTATATTTTTTCTTATATGACTGTGCTAATTGAAATAATCTTTGATGTCCCAAATGCAAACCATCAAAATTACCTATTAAAATAATTGATCCTCTGTGTAATTTTTTAATATTAAAATTTGTATAATGCTTTACCATTTTAAATCTGATTGAATAAAATTAACTATAGCTTCATACTCTTTTGAAACGTCTTGGATACCATTACTTTTTATTTCATTTTTATGTATTCCGTTACTAATTAATAAAGAATCATAATTTAAAAGATTTGCACCTCTGATATCAGTATTTAAATTATCACCAATTGCTAATATTTTTTTATTTTTATTGTAAATTGACTGATTATAAACCTCTGGATGTGGTTTTCCAAAATATACTACTTCTCCACCCATTTTTTCAAAAACCATTGCTACAGAACCTGCACACAGCTCTCTAACTTCACCACGATCAACGATTAAATCTGGATTTGTACAAATCATTTTTTTGGCAATATGCTTCTCAAGTAAATCTTTATAAAATTCTAAATCCTTATGATGATCATCAAATAACCCTGTGCACAATAAATATTCACTATCGCTAATATCTTTACACTTATTTTTCTCAAATAAATAAAATAAATCAAAATCTCTAGGAGGGCCTATGTGATAAAACTTTTTAGAAAAATAAGATTTTTTCAAATAATTCAATGCTGCTTCTCCTGAGGTAAATACGTGATCTCTGAGTACTTTGTTCATGCCCATCTTTTCTAAAAAATTTCGAACAGTTTTATTTGGTCTTGGGGCATTTGTTAAAAGTACAAACATTTTCTTTTTTTTTATAAGCTCATTTAAAACAGATATTGCTTTTTCATGAAGATTAACCCCATTATGAACAACACCCCATAAGTCTATATAAAAAAGATCATAATTATCAGCAATTGATCGTAAGCCACTTGAATCTAAATTTTTGGTCATATTTTAAGGTATAAACCATAAAATCCCGAATTTACTAGCATTATTAATATCCTTAAGACTATCTGATCTTGAAATAGGCGTTGAAATATCTATATGAGGCTCATATTTATACAGATTTATAAAGGAGAATTTATGAAGTTTAAACCGTTACATGACAGAGTTTTAATCGAAGTATTAGATGGCAGTGAAAAAACTGCTGGAGGAATAATTATCCCTGACACAGCTCAAGAAAAACCTCAAGAAGGCAAAGTTGTTGCTGTAGGTGGTGGTGCAAAAACTGAAGATGGAAAAATAATTCCAATGGATGTTAAAGTTGGTGATAAAGTTTTATTTGGCAAATGGTCAGGAACTGAAGTCAAAATTAATGGCAAAGAATACAGCATAATGAAAGAGTCTGACATTATGGGTATTTCAGGTAAGTAATTTAATTTAAAGGAGAAAAATAATGGCAAAAGTTGTTAAATTTGATGCTGAAGCAAGAGCAGCAATGATTAGAGGTGTAAATATCCTAGCTGACACTGTTAAAGTAACTTTGGGACCAAAAGGAAGAAATGTCGTAATGGATAAATCTTATGGTGCACCTAGAATTACTAAAGATGGTGTTTCTGTAGCTAAAGAAATAGACCTTGAAGATAAGTTTGAAAATATGGGTGCACAAATGGTTAAAGAAGTTGCCAGCAAAACTAACGATGAAGCAGGTGATGGAACTACTACTGCAACTATACTTGCGCAAGCAATTGTCAAAGAAGGAGTGAAGTATGTAACAGCTGGCATGAATCCAATGGACGTGAAAAGAGGAATCGACGCTGCTGTGGAAACAGTAAAAGAAAGCCTTGTTGCATCTGCAAAAAAAGTAAAAGACAGTGATGAAATTGCTCAAGTAGGTACAATTTCTGCAAATGGTGATAAAGAAATTGGAACGATGATTGCAAAAGCAATGCAAAAAGTTGGAAACGAAGGGGTAATTACTGTTGAAGAAAATAAAGGTATTGAAACAGAATTAGATGTAGTTGAGGGTATGCAATTTGATAGAGGATATCTATCACCATATTTTATTACTAATAGTGATAAAATGACTACAGAATTAGATAATCCTTTTATTTTATTACATGAAAAGAAATTAACTAATTTACAACCAATGGTTCCTCTTTTAGAAGCTGTGGTTCAAGCAGGCAGACCACTTATGATTATTTCTGAAGATGTTGAGGGTGAAGCTTTGGCGACTTTAGTTGTAAACAAACTTAGAGGTGGTTTAAAAGTTGTAGCTGTTAAAGCTCCAGGTTTTGGCGATAGAAGAAAAGCTATGCTTGAAGATATTGCTATTTTAACGGGAGGTCAGGTTATATCTGAAGACTTAGGTATTAAACTTGAAAACGTAAAACTTGATGATCTTGGATCTTGTAAGAAAATCAAAGTTGATAAAGATAATAGTACTATCGTAAACGGTAGTGGTAAAAAATCTGATATCGAAGCTAGATGTGCTTCTATCAAACAACAAGTTGAAGAAACTACTTCTGATTACGATAGAGAAAAACTTCAAGAGAGACTTGCTAAGTTGGCTGGTGGAGTTGCAGTTATTAAAGTTGGTGGAGCGACTGAAGTTGAAGTGAAAGAGAGAAAAGACAGAGTTGAAGACGCTTTAAACGCTACTAGAGCTGCGGTTGAGGAAGGTATTGTAACTGGTGGTGGTTGTGCACTTCTTTATGCTGCTCAAGAACTTGATAAAGTTAAAGCAAAAGGTGATGACCAGAAAGCTGGTGTTGACCTCGTTAGAAAAGCATTAGAGTCTCCTATAAGACAAATTACTAAAAATGCTGGTGTAGATGGTTCAGTTGTAGTTGGCAAATTATTAGAGCAAAAGAAAAAAACTCATGGGTACGATGCTCAAAGTG